>JAJYDP010000517.1 GCA_021777365.1 Chloroflexota bacterium
GCAGAGAGGGGGTCGGGCATCCCGGCGCACGACGTGTGGGTGACGTTCGCCCCGGCCTTCTCGTCGAGCGGGACGTTCTTCCGGGGCACCTACACCGTCGACCCGCTGTATGGCACGCGCCCCAGGTCCGACTATCACGACCTCGCCGTCGTCGTGCTGGATGCCGACCCGCTGATCACGCCCGCCTCGCTCCCGCCGGCCGGCTGGCTCGACCGCCCGGGCGTGCGTGACCAGTCCTTCACGGCGGTCGGCTACGGCGAGGTCCGCGACGACAAGACCGGCGGTCCCCACACCAGCTACTACGACGGCGTGCGCCGCTACGTGAGTCAGACCTTCCAGTCACTCAACGGCACCGCGGTCACGTTCTCCATGAACCCCGCCACGGGCAACGGCGGCACCTGCTACGGTGACTCGGGCGGCCCGCACTTCGTGGGTGACACGACCATGCTCGTCGCGATCACCATCACCGGCGACATGTACTGCCGCTCGACCGACAAGGACTACCGCGTCGACACGCCCGACAGCCTGGCCTTCATCACGTCGTTCATCGCGCGCTGAGTCGCCCGTGCCCACGCGGCCTCCCTCCGGGGAGGACAATCCCCGTGGACCTCGACGTCCTCGAGCGCTCAGGGACGGTCCCTCCCCGTGGGCCACATCGATCGACGGCCTGTTCCAGGTGCCCGCCACATCGGAGGACCGACCATGAGCTACCTGCCCGCACCCGGACGCTACGACACGATGGCCTATCGCTTCTGCGGGCGGAGCGGCCTGCGCCTTCCGCTGCTCTCGCTGGGCCTGTGGCACAACTTCGGCGACTTCACCCCCCTGGCCACGCAACGCGAGATCGTCTGCACCGCCTTCGATCTCGGCATCACGCACTTCGACCTGGCGAACAACTACGGCCCGCCGTACGGCAGTGCCGAGCGCAACTTCGGGCGGATCCTGCGCGAGGACCTGGCGGCGCATCGTGACGAGCTGATCGTCTCCAGCAAGGCCGGCTGGGACATGTGGCCGGGTCCGTACGGCCAGGGTGGCGGCTCGCGCAAGTACGTGCTGGCCAGCCTCGACCAGAGCCTCCGCCGGGTCGGCGTCGACTACTTCGACATCTTCTACTCCCACCGCTTCGACGTCGACACGCCGCTCGAGGAGACGATCGGGGCGCTTGCCACGGCGGTCCGGCAGGGCAAGGCCCTCTACGTCGGCATCTCGTCGTACTCGGCCCGGAAGACCCGCGAGGCCGCCGCGCTGCTCCGTGCCGAGGGCGTGCCCCTGCTGATCCACCAGCCGTCGTACAACCTCCTGAACCGATGGGTCGAGCCGGAGCTGCTCGGCGCGCTCGAGGAGGTGGGCGCCGGGATGATCGCGTTCACGGCGCTCGCCCAGGGGCTGCTGACCGACAAGTACCTCGACGGCATCCCCGCCGATGCGCGGGTCAACCGTCCCGGGGGCGAATCCTTCGGACGGGAGATGCTGAACGAGGAGAACCTCGCGCGGGTGCGGGCGCTCAACGCGATCGCGCTGCGGCGCGGCCAGACCCTCGCGCAGATGGCCTACGCGTGGGTGCTGCGCGACCCACGGGTCACCACCACGCTTATCGGCGCGAGCTCGCCGGCGCAGGTCCGGGAGAACGTCGCGGCCCTCGCCAACCTGGCGTTCTCCCCGGAGGAGCTGGCCGAGATCGACCGGTACGCGGTCGAGGGCGGCGTCAACCTGTGGGAGAAGCCGAGCACGGATCAGCGCGCCTAGCGTGCCGGGGGGCGCGCCCACCTGAGCCCCGCGTCGGTCGCCTCGTCGGCGACGCCGTCGTAGTAGCGGGAGGTGTCGCTGTGCCCGAGGCCGGCGACCTGGGGAAGATGAACCAGATCCAGTGGCCGGTCTTGAGCCCGCTCCGCAACGCTCCGAGCACGCGGTCGTACACGTATTCTTGGGCGGCCATGAACCGCTCGAGGTCGTACGGAATCGATCCATTGTGTGACGACGAGCAGGGGAGGGCGACCCGTCGGAACGGCCGGCGCGGCGTCAGAGGCGACCGCGCCCGGTGACACTGAAGTGGTGACGGCCCGTGCGGGACGCGGGCATGGCGGCGGCACCGACAACCTCTCGGAGCGCCGCTGGCGCGTGCTCGGCGCGACGGCCATCGGCGCGTTCATCGCGCCGTTCGACGGCAGTGTCGTGGCGATCGCACTGCCCAGGATCGGGCCAGCCCTCGACCTCAGCTTCGTGGGGGCGCTCTGGGTCCAGCTCAGCTACCTGCTCGTGCTCACCGTCGGGCTCATCCCTGCGGGACGCCTCGCGGACACCTGGGGCGGCCTGCGCCTGTACCGGATCGGCCTGGTCGTCTTCGCGCTTGCGTCGGCTGCCGCGGGGGCATCGACATCGACGGCGTGGCTCCTCGCCGCTCGCTGCATCCAGGGTCTCGGGGCGGCTCTGCTGTCGGCGACATCGACGGCCCTGGTCACTGAGGCCTTCCCGCCGGCTGAGCGTGGCAAGGCCCTCGGCCTCAACGTCACTGCCGTCTACCTCGGTCTCGCCCTGGGTCCGGCACTGGGCGGGCTCCTCACCGAGCAGGTCGGCTGGCGGTCGATCTTCTACGTCAACGTCCCGGTGGCGGCTGCAAGCCTCGTGCTCGGCTGGCATCTCACGAGCAACCGCCGCGCGGCGCGTTCCGGCCTGGACCTGCCGGGAGTGGGGCTGCTCGTCGGCGCGCTGGCGGCCGGCATGGTGGGAATCAGCCTGGCTCCGATCTGGGGCTGGACCGCCGCATCGTCGCTCGCGCTCATTGGTGGCGGCATCGGCGGCGTGATCGGGCTCGTTGTCTACGAGTCCAGTCGCTCCGAGCCGTTTCTCGACGTGGGGCTGTTCCGTCGAAGCCGGCTCTATGCCACGGCCAATCTCGCCGCGCTGGCCAACTACATCGCGTTCTCGGCCGTGACGGTGCTCACCCCGGTGTTACTGGAGGTGGTGAGCGGCCGGAGCCCGGAACAGGCCGGGCTCATCCTGGTCGCCGCGCCGGTGGCCATGGTTGCCCTCTCATGGCTGGCGGGACGGGCCTCGGACGTGGTCGGTTCCCGCTGGCTCGCGAGCGGGGGGATGGCCGTCATCGCCGTCGGCCTGGTCATGCTCTCGCAGCTTCCGGTGCAGCCGGCCATGCCCCGGCTGGTGGGCGACCTCGTCATCGTCGGGGTGGGCATGGCGGCCTTCAGCTCTCCCAACACCTCCGCCGTGATGGGATCCGTGCCCCGGGCCCAACTGGGCGTCGCATCGGGCATGCTCGGGACGATGCGCTTTCTCGGCCAGGCCCTGTCGATCGGGGTGCTCGGAGCCCTGGCCACGTCCCGCCTCGGCGCCGGCGGCCAGGCCGTCCTGCTGACCGGGCGAGCCCAGGGCACGGGCGCGGCGCTGGCCTACGTGTCCGGCTATCACCTGGCGATGGCGGCCGGAGCAGGCATCGCACTCGTCGGTGCGATCGCCTCCCTCACGCGGCCGGGCCACGGCGAGGCGGTCGGGCACCCTCTGTCCAAGGCCTGACCCGAGGTCCTGACGCTCAGGGGACCCGCATGAGGTGGCTGCTCGCTGGTGGCTCAGGAGCCCGGCACCACCGGAACCCCCGGCGTCGCCCGGGCGTAGGCCGCCAGCGCGAGGAGCGAGCCCGCGATCCCGATGAGGGCGACCGCCACGGTCGCGAGGAGGTACGCCCCGTCAGACACAACCCCACCGGGCCCCGGTGCCAGCAGCGCCAGCAGCTCCCCGACGCCCACCACGCGCCCGAGGACCCCGAGCGGGAAGCCCAGCGCGAGCAGCCCCCAGAAGGCGCGCGGCGCCTCGCCGTCGAGCCAGGCGCTCACCGGCACCCAGACGGCGCAGGCGCCCGCCGCCGTCATCAGCGCGGCGAGGACCAGCCAGGGCGAGAGCAGGGACAGGTGCGCCGCGGCGGCCGGGAGCCCGAGCCCGACGAGCATGAACCCGAGGTCGAGCGCGACGATCAGCCCGAGGAGCCAGCCGCGCGTGGGCCCGCGTGCCCGCAGCCGCAGCAGCCCGAGCGCCACCAGCAGCGCGGCCGCCGCCTGCAGGAGATCGAGCCCCAGGAACACCCCGCTCGTGAGCCAGGCCGTTCCAGCGGTCCCGAGCGGCAGCAGGGGGAGGACGGCAGACAGCCACTCGCCGGCCGCCCCGCCGGCGAGCCCCCAGAACAGCAGGCGATGCGTCCGGGGCGCGTCGGGCAGGCAGGAGAGGAGCGCCGCCGGCAGCAGCGCAAGCAGGCCGCTCGCCAGCCCCGCGGCGAGGTCGGACCCTGCGATCGGCGCGGGCAGCCCGCCGGCCA
>JAJYDP010000518.1 GCA_021777365.1 Chloroflexota bacterium
GGGGACCTGCCCGGGCCGACCGCCGGGCCGGAGCCAGGCTCGATGCGGTGGGCCGACCGCCGGGCCGGAGGGGCCGGCCCCGGCGCTATCCTCGACACGTGCAGACCCGCCTGCCGGTTCCCGGCCCCTCGTTCCTGAAGGAGCTCCCAGTCTCCCTGCCGTCCGCGCCGGGGCAGGTCGGTGTCACCGCGCGCGTCGGGATGACCGCGCCGTCCACCACCGACGACGGCTGGTGGCTGGCGGTCCTGTTCGTCCACGACGACGACGGGATCCTGGAGGCCGGGGAGTTCGCCGCCCGGTCGGGCCCGCCCCCGGCGCCTCCGCTGCACGTGATGGGTCCCGTCCTGGCCGGCGCGCTCTCCGGGTTGATCCTCGAGGAGGGTGGTCGGCAGCAGCTGCGGCTCGCGCTCCCGCCATCGGCCGACGAGCGGCGGCCCTGGGGCCAGCCGCTGGTGCTGCGCATGGCGGTCCGCTGGGAGCCCATGCGCGCCGCGACCATGCGCTCGACGGAGCTGGCCCAGGCGGCGCTGGAAGCGTTCAGGCGCTCGTTGGTCGCCGCGGGAAGCCCGGGATGATCCCCCGGTGATCGTCCTTCCCCGCGGCACGGCCGGCGCCGCGCGCCCGGGAAGGGGAGGCACGATGGGCGCGGTCCGCGCCACGCTGTCGTCGCCCTCGGCCTGGATCGTGGGCGCGGCGGGGTTCCTTGCCCGCGGCGGGCTGCTGGTGCTGGCGCTGCCGATCCTCTCGCTGCCGACGCCGGTGGGGGTGACGCTCCTGGTGCCGCCGCTGGGGGTGACGACGAGCGGCGTCTCCCCGGCATTCGCCTCGGAACTGCTCGCCGCGGGTGGCGTGGTCGTGGTGCTCGTGCTGGTGGCCCTGCTGGTGGCGGCGCTCGGCGAGGACGCCGGCTACCGGCAGGTCGCGGGTGGGCCCGTCTGCCGATCGACGGTCGCCACGGTCGGGCGACTCATCGCGGTCGAGGTGCTGTCCCTGCTGCCGGCCATCGTCGCGGCCGTCGTCGCCGCCACCCAGCTGGTCGCCGTGGGCGAGCGGGAGTACCTGCTCCCGTCGTCCACCTCGGTCCCCTACGTGGTCCGCGTGGTACAGGGGGCGGGGGCCGCGGTCGTCGCGGTCGGTGTCGCCCTTCTCCTGGCCGACCTGCTGAACGCGCTTGGCTCGCGCGCCGTGCTGCGCCGTGCCTATCCGTGGACCGACCGCGGCGCGGCCGACCACGGCGCGGCCGACCACGGCGCGGCCGACCACGGCACGCCTCCGCCCGACGGCGGTGGCACGAGCATCCCGCGCTGGCCGGTCGCCGTGGCCGCGCTCGTCGCCACCTGGCTCGCGACGTGGCTCGTCACGCTGGCGTCGCTGGCGCCCGGGATGCTGGCCGTGGTCCTCGCCTGGGCGCCTGCCCGGGATGCCTACACGGCCACCATGTCCGGCGCGCCGCCCGGGTGGCCGCAGCTGGCCGGGACGACCGTGGTGCTCGTGGCGGCCTGGATGGGGGCGATCCTCCTGGCAGGGGCCGGCTCGTCGATCCGGGCGCTGCTCTGGACCCGGGCCCTCGCATCCTGATCGGCCCGCAGGGGACCCTCTGCTACACTCGCTCGACTCGACAGATCCCGCCGGAGGCGCGACCCAGGCACGATGGACCAGATCCTTACGCCGATCGGGAACGCGATCACCACGTTCCTGAACGATCAGCACGTCCAGCTCCTCGGGCGCGCGATCGCCATCTACGTGGTGCTCCTCTGGCTCGCGTGCGCCTACTGGGCCTATCGGGACCTGCAGTCACGTACCGCGAACCCGGTGGCCCCTTACCTCGCCGCCATCGTGATCGTCCTCTTCACGCCCATCCTCTTCCCCTTCGGGCTGCTGCTGTACCGGCTGGTGCGGCCCGGTGAGACCGTGGCCGAGGAGAACGAGCGCGCGATCGCGGAGGAGGCGATGCTGCGCGAGATCGAGGCCCAGCCCCACTGCGCGAACTGCGACCGTCGCGTCGAGGCCGACTGGCTGGTCTGCCCGACCTGCCGCAACCAGCTGCGCCGCGTGTGCCCCTCGTGCAGCCGCCACGTCGAGCTCGACTGGGCGGTGTGCGCGTGGTGCGGCGCCGATCTCGTGCCGCCGCCGGTCGCGGGCGCCGCTCGGCCATCGTCGCCGGCACGCCGCCGCGCGGTGCGCTCGGGGGCCGCATCTGCGGACGCCACCGCGGCCCCGGGCTCGCTCCAGTACGACGCCGACGCCACGTCCCCGTCGATCCCCGCGGCCACCATCGACCCGCTGCGTGCGGATCGCCCGGTGCGAGGGACGCCGCTGCGGTGAGCGGCGGCCCCGGGTCGGGAGCCGGACCCGGAGATCGGGAGCCGATCAGGTTCCCGATCGAGCCACGACGCGAGCCTCCTCCGGCCGGGCCGCCATGGCCCGGCATCCCCGGTCCGCCGGGGTCCGGCTTCCCCGGGCCGCCGGGGTCCGGCATCATCGGCATCGAGGAGCGCCCCGCGCGCGGTCTCCAGATCGCTGCCTGGCTGCTGGCCGTGGTCGGCGTCGGGCTGCTCGTGGTGGCCGGTGTCGCGGCCGCCGGTGCGTCGCCGTCCCGTCCGGCGGGTCCGGGCGCCCTCGCCGTCCTCTTCGCCGCGCTGGTGGCCCTGACGGCATCGCTGGCGTTCGGGGCCCGATACCAGGTCGTCGCGCGCGCGAGCCGTCCGGAGGATCGCTATCGCGGACCTTCGCCGCTGATCCTCTTCGGTGTCATCCTGTTTGCCGTCACGCTGGTCGTCGGCGCGCTGGCTGGCGTCGGGCTGATCGCGCCGCAGTCGCAGTCGCTCGGCGCACTGGTGGACGTCGGGTTGACGACGGCCGCGTACCTGGCCGCGATCTGGTTCTTCGTGGTCCGGACCGGGGTGCTCGGCTGGCCGGCGATGGGCTGGCCCACCGGGATCCGGGACGCGCTGGGTCGCATCGGTGGCGACGCGATGGCCGGCGTGGCGATGATGGTGCCCACGTATCTGCTGACCATCCTGGCCGGCGGCATCATCGCCGCGCTCCTCGGCGTGGAGCTCCCGAGCGCGCTTCCGACGCCCCGCACCGTGCCCGATGCGCTGGCTACCGCGATCGCCGCGGTGGTGATCGCCCCGATCGGCGAGGAATCCTTCTTCCGGGGCCTCGCGCTGACGGCCTGGTGGCGCGACCTGGGCCTGCGGAGCGCGCTGCTGCGGGCGACGGTCTTCTTCGCCGCGGTCCACATCCTCAACGTGACCGCGTCGAGCGTCAGCCAGGGCCTGCGGATGGCGCTGCTCCAGTTCCTGGTGATCCTCCCCGTCGGGTACGTGCTGGGGTGGCTGTTCTCTCAGCGGGGGATCGTGGCGTCCATCGCGGGGCACATGACCTTCAACGGGATCGCGGTCGTGCTGCTCCTGGCGAGCGCGCTCCGGCGGTAGCGAGCGCCCTCCGCCGGTACCACGCCACGCCCGCAGGGCGGCGGCAACGCCCGCGGAGCCGGCGCCGACGGCCCGATCGCCCGGCGGCGACGCGCGGGCGGCGGCAACCCGCTGACGAGCCCGAGCCAGCGGCCACGGAAAGGTGACGACAACGGCCCGGCGAGCGGTCGACCAGGCCGCCGCGCGGTGGTGCCAACCCCACGTTGAGGCGGCGTCAACGGCCGGGGGGAGCGGCGCCAAGCCGCCGGCAACGCGGAGCCAAGGCGGCGACAACCCGCTGACGAGCCCGAGCCAGCGGCCACGGAAAGGTGACGACAACGGCCCGGCGAGCGGTCGACCAGGCCGCCGCGCGGTGGTGCCAACCCCACGTTGAGGCGGCGTCAACGGCCGGGGGGAGGCGGCGCCAAGCCGCCGGCAACGCGGAGCCAAGGCGCCGGCAACGCGGAGCCAAGGCGGCGATGAAGGCCCGGCAACGCCCCGGCGAAGGCGTGGTGACGGCCGCCTCGTACCATCCGCGCAGCCCTCGGGTCCGGATGGCGGGGAAATCGGCGGGCTCCGTCGTCCGGGTCCGGGGGCGCCACCCCGCCGCGACGAGGAGTCAGCTCCATGACGCTCTCCCCCGGCGCCACGCCCGGTCCCGACGCGGCGGTCGGTCTTGACGCGGCGGTCGGCCACGGGCCCGGGCCGTTCTCCCCCGGCGCGACGCCCGGGATCGACCCGACGGTCGACCACGGGCCCGGACCGTTCTCCCCCGGCGCGACGCCCGGGATCGACCCGACGCTCTCCCCCCGTGCAGCGCCCTGCACCGCGGTGGTGTCGCCCCGAACCGGAGCCCCGCCACGCGGCACGGGGGCGCCGCCCGACACGGCGGCCTCCCCAG
>JAJYDP010000519.1 GCA_021777365.1 Chloroflexota bacterium
GGATCCCGGCCGACGGCCCGGCGATCACCGAGCCGGAGGTCGCGGGCGTCGCGCCCGGCCGCGCCGATCCCGCGACCCGGTCGGAGCGGGCGCGGTCAGAGCCGGACGCCTGAGCCGCGCGCCTGGCCCCGGGCGGTGCCGCGGGCGGTGTCGCGGGCGGTCAGCGGGGTCCGCGGCATGGTACGATCGACGCCCACTGCTATACTCTCGCGGCTTTGCCGGGTGACGAGTGCGCGAGCCTGGTCGAGTCGGTGCGTATCTGGCCCTGTTCTCCGAGATCGGTGCCGCCTTCGCGACCACCATCCTGGCGTTCGTCCTGGCAGGCGCGTGGGTCGATCAACAGCTGCATACCTTGCCAGTCTTCCTGCTGGTGGGATCGATCCTCGGGCTCGCGACCGGTGGGCTCGTCGTGATCCGGATCATCAACCGGTTCCTGGCGCGGTACCAGTAGTCAAGTTCCGGCGCGGCGCCTGCCGCGTCCATGGTGTGGGAGTGACGTGACGAGCGAGTTGTCGCCCGCCGGGTCGATCGGGGAGGGGGAGGCGGTGCAGCCCGCCCCGCGCCCACGTTCCCGCCGACCGCTCTGGATCGCGGCCGCGGCCGTGGTCGTCGTGGACGCCCTCGCGGTGATCCTGGATGCGCCGGGCGGTTTCCCCAACCCCAAGGTCACCATCCTCCAGAACCTGGAGCCGGTGCCCCCCAACGTGGTGTGGGACTTCGCCCCCGGCAGCCCGGTCGCCAACGCCCCGCTCGTGGTGGACTTCCACCCCAGCATCACCTCGAGCATCCTCGCCTCGTGGCTGGTGATCGTTGCGCTGCTCGTCCTCTCGATCGTCGCGACGCGCCGGATGACGCTGGTGCCCGGCGGGCTGCAGAACGTGTTCGAGTGGATCTACGAGCAGTTCGCCAACTTCGCCGAGGGCCTGGGCGGGCCGGGCGCCAGGCCCTACGTGAGCCTCTTCTCCGCGTTCTTCCTCTTCATCATGGTCGCGAACTGGACGGACCTCATCCTCTTCGGCGACAAGATCAGCGCGCTGCGCACCCCCACCAGCGACCTCAACGTCACCATCGGGCTCGCCCTGGTGACCTTCGTGCTGACCCACGTGGAGGGGATGCGCGCGCTGGGAGTGGGCGGCTACATCGGCAAGTTCATCAACCTGAGCGGGTTCCGGCGCGGGGTCGCGGACGGGCTGATCGACCTCTACGTGGGGCTGATCGAGTTCCTCCTCGAGTTCTTCAAGCCGGTCACGCTCTCCTTCCGTCTATTCGGCAACCTGTACGGCGGCGGGATCATGCTGGGCGTCTTCACCGCCCTGATCATCGCCTTCGTACCCGTCCCCTTCGTGGCCCTCGAGGGCTTCATCGGCTTCATCCAGGCCCTGATCTTCGCGTCGCTGACCCTGATGTACATCCTGACCGCGATCGAGAGCCACCACGAGGAGGAGCACGCCGCGCCAGCGTTCGCCACGGAGCCCGAGGGTGAGGTCGGGCCGCCACTCGGCGCAGGGTCCGCACCCGGGCCCGCGCACTGACAGTCGAGCCCCCCGGCCCTCGCGGAGGAGGGAGAGGGGAGCACATTGGAGGGTTGCACGGAACATGAATGGTGATGTCGCGATGCTCGGGGCCGGCCTTGCCGCCCTCGGGGTGATCGGTCCCGGCATCGGGATCGGGATCCTGACCGGCATGTCGACCAGCGCGATGGGCCGCAATCCCGACGCGGCGTCCACGATCCGGGCCACGTTCATCCTGGGCGCGGCGTTCGCCGAAGGACTCGGGATCCTGGCCTTCGTGGTGGGCGTGCTGATCGTCTTCCTGAAGTAGCCTCGGCCGGTACCCCGGGAAGGTCGGACACGTGTACGCGCTTGCCGCCGGCGGATTCCACCTGCTGGGCCCCGTCCTGGCGGAGGCCTCCAGCT
The DNA here is from genome assembly GCA_021777365.1 of Chloroflexota bacterium. The sequence continues at coordinate 1,917 of JAJYDP010000519.1, forward strand.
CCGGGCTGGTCTTCAACGGCTTCTGGATCCTCATCGCCGCCGTCAACTTCATCTTCTTCCTGGTCGTCCTCCAGCAGTTCGCCTTCGGCCCGGTGACCCGCATCCTCGCCGAGCGGCGGGACCGGATCGAGCAGGGCCTGCGCGACGCCGACGCGGCGCGCAAGGAGCGCGAGGAGACGGCGCTGGACCGGAACCGTGTGCTCTCGGACGCCCGTCACGAGGCCAACGAGATCATCCAGCGGGCCCAGAAGGGCGCCGAGGAGGCCCGGGCGCGGGACCTCGAGGCCGCCCACGACGAGATCGAGCGGCTCCGCCAGCAGGCCGCCGCCGAGATCGAGGCGGAGCGGCAGCGGGCCCTCGCCGACGTTCGCGCCCAGATCGCCGACCTCGCCCTCCGGGCGGCCGGTCGGGTGGTCGGCGAGACCATGACGTCCGAGCGCGAACGGCGCCTGGTCGAGCAGTTCCTCGCCGAGACGGCGCCGGGGACCGCGGCCGGCGGCGCGGCATCGGGCGGGGCCGCGAACTGATGCCCCGATCGAGCACCGACGCCCGCCGCTACGCCGAGGCCGCCTTCGAGGTGGCCCTGGACGCGGATGCCGTCGCCGCCTGGAACGATGCGCTGGCCCGGGCGACCGCGGCCTGGGCGGAGCCCCGGGTGGCCGAGGTGCTGACCAACCCCACCATCGCGGCCACGGCCCGCCAGGAGGTCCTGCAGCGGGTGCTGGCCCTGCCCCTCCCCGACACCGTGCTCAACCTGGTCGGGCTGCTCATGGCGCGGCGCCGGATCGAGCTGCTCCCCCTGGTGGCGGCCGAGTTCCAGCGCCTGGTGGACCGCCACGACGGCGTCAGCCGTGCCGAGGTCACCAGCGCGGCGGCGCTCTCCGCCGACGAACGCCGCGAGCTCGCGGACCGCCTGGTGCAGCTCACCGGCGGCCCCGTGCGCCTGACCACCGAAGTCGATCCGTCCCTGCTCGGCGGGATCGTCGTCCGCCTCGGCGACCGCCTCTACGACGGCAGCGTCCGCGGGCGCCTCGAGCGGCTGCGCAGCCGGCTCGTCTCCGGCGCTCTCTAGGAGACCCACAGGCATGGCCATTCGTTCCGACGAGATCACCAGCATCATCCGGTCGGCCATCGAGCACTTCGACCAGCCGGTCGACGTGCGGTCCGTGGGGACCGTCGTGGAAGTCGGCGACGGCATCGCGCAGATCTACGGGCTCGAGGACGCCCTCGCGTCCGAGCTGCTGGAGTTCCCCGGCGGGGTGATGGGCATGGCCCTCAACCTCTCCGAGGACACCGTGGGCGCCGTGATCCTGGGCGACTACACGGAGATCAAGGAAGGCGACACGGTCAAGACCACCGGCCGCGTGGTGGAGGTCCCCGTGGGGACCGCCCTCATCGGGCGCGTGGTCGACCCCCTGGGCCGTCCGCTCGACGACAAGGGCCCCATCGCCGCCACCCGCACCCGCCCCGTGGAGCGGATCGCCCCCGGCGTCATCACCCGCAAGTCGGTGGACACCCCGGTGCAGACCGGGATCAAGGCGATCGACGCCCTCATCCCCATCGGCCGCGGCCAGCGCGAGCTCATCATCGGCGACCGCCAGACCGGCAAGACCGCCATCGCCGTCGACACGATCATCAACCAGAAGGGCAAGGGGCTCATCTGCATCTACGTGGCGATCGGCCAGAAGCTCTCCACCGTCGCCAAGACCGTGGCGACGCTCGAGCAGTACGGCGCGATGGAGCACACCATCGTGGTCGTCGCCGGCGCCGAGGATCCCGCCCCGCTCCAGTACCTCGCGCCGTACGCGGGCTGCGCCATCGGCGAGGAGATCATGGAGGCGGGCGTCCAGGTGGGCGACCAGACCATCAAGGACGCGCTCTGCGTCTACGACGATCTCTCGAAGCACGCCTGGGCCTACCGCGAGATGAGCCTGCTGCTGCGCCGTCCGCCGGGACGCGAGGCGTACCCGGGCGACGTCTTCTACCTCCACAGCCGGCTCCTCGAGCGTGCGGCGCGCCTCAACGACGAGAACGGCGGCGGGTCACTCACCGCGCTGCCGGTGATCGAGACCCAGGCGGGCGACGTCTCCGCCTACATCCCCACCAACGTGATCTCGATCACCGACGGGCAGATCTACCTCGAGTCGGACCTCTTCTACTCGGGCCAGCGGCCCGCGCTCAACATCGGCATCTCGGTGTCGCGGGTGGGTTCGGCGGCGCAGACCAAGGCGATGAAGAAGGTGGCCGGCCCGCTCAAGCTGGATCTCGCGCAGTACCGCGAGCTGGCGGCGTTCGCGCAGTTCTCCTCCGACCTGGACAAGGCCACCCGGGACCAGCTGACCCGCGGCGAGAAGACCTCCGAGGTGCTCAAGCAGCCCCTCTTCAACCCGCTGCCGGTGGA
>JAJYDP010000520.1 GCA_021777365.1 Chloroflexota bacterium
CGCCCCGGCGCGCGTCAGGGTCGCGGCGCGACGTGCCATCTCACGCGGCCTTTCGCGAGCCGGGCGTCACGAGAGCGCCCGATCCAGGGCGTCGCGCAGGGCGGCGAGCCCCGTCGCCGGGTCGGCCGAGCAGTCGATCCGCAGCACCGGCAGATCGTGGGCCTCCAGCGCCTGGAAGTCGCCGATCGCCTGCGCGTCGATCAGGGTGCCGAAGGTGTGGTCGGTGCCCGGGATGGGGAGATCGCGCGGGTGGCCGGCGACCACCTGCAGGAACCAGCCGATCGGCGCCCCGCCCTTGTGAAGCTGCCCGGTCGAGTGCAGGAAGCGGGGGCCGTAGCCCAGTGTGGTCGCGCGGCGCGTCCGATCGCGGAGCAGGGCACGGATGGCCTGCAGCGCCTCGGTGCGCTCCGGGCTCGGTGCCATGTACGCCTGGATTGCCAGGTAGCCCGACGGCCGGATCCGCGCCAGGTGCCGCCGCAGCTCCCCCTCCACGGTGCCCTTTCCTTCGCTCAGGCGGAGCGCCGCGTCGCCGACGAGCGCGAGCGAACCCTCGGTCGCCAGCGGATCGAGCGCCGGCAGCCGGCCGTGCTCGTGGTACTCGCCGAGCAGGCGCTTCGTGTTCTCCTTCGATTCGGTCACGTTCGGCTCGTCGAACGGGTCGATGCCCAGGACGGCACCGGCGACGGCGGTGGCGAACTCCCAGCGGAAGAACTCGCCGCCGAGCCCGAGGTCGGGGTCGACCTCGATCTCGAGCACGGGGTGGCCGGCGGCGACCAGGTCGTGGACCAGCCCGTCGCTGGCCTCGCGCCAGCCCGTGCTGCCGGCCAGGAGCAGGCGGACGAAGACGCGGTCGGGACCGTAGGCCTCGACGGAGCCGACCGGCTCGCGGTCGATGGGCACGATGCCCACGCCGTGCTTCCCCGTGCTCTCCGCGATCAGTTGCTCTGCCCACGCGCCGAACGGGGCGATGGCCGGATCGGCCAGGAAGGTCAGCTTGTCGCGCCCGGACTTCGCCAGCGCGCCGAGTGTCACGCCGAGACCGAGGCCCGGGTTGTCCGCGCCTTCCTCCCGGCAGCGCTGCGCCATGCGGACGCCCTGCTCGAGGAGCCGCCCGAGATCGATCCCCAGGAGCGCCGCGGGCACGCAACCCACGTAGGTAAGCGCGCTGTACCGGCCGCCGATGTCGGTCGGGTTCAGGAACACCTCGCGGAACTCGTTGTAGTGGGGGATGGACTCCATGCTCCTGCCGGGATCGGTGATCGCCGCGAAGTGGAGCTCGGGCCAGGCGATCCCCCGGCCGTGGGTCTCCTGGTCCCAGAACGAGGCAAGGAAGCTCAGGGTCTCGGTGGTGGTGCCGGACTTCGTCGAGACCAGGTAGAGGGTCGTCGCGGGGTCGAACGACTGGCGGGCCCAGCGCACCGCGTCAGGGTCGGTCGAATCGAGGACGTGCACCGGCGTCCCGCTCCCCGGCGTCACGCCGTACGTCGCGGCCAGCACGTCTGGCGCCAGGGAGCTGCCGCCCATCCCGCACAGCACGGCCTGGGAGAACCCCTGCTCGCGGATCCCGTCGGCAAAGGCCCGCAGCTCGTCGACGTCCTCCAGGAACGCCTCTGGCGCGTGCAGCCAGCCCAGCCGGTTCAGGATCCTGGCCCGGACGGGCCCGTCGGTCGACCAGAGCGACGCGTCCTTGCTCCAGATCCGCCCGACCCATCCGTCGGCCAGCGCGCGTTGCATCGCCGCGTCGACGTCACCCCGCAGCTCGTCGGGCAGCGAGACCCCAGAAGCTGACAGCCTGCCGGTCATCGTGCTCCTCCCTGTCCCCGCATCTCCCGAACCGCCATCAGTGCACCGAGCCGCGCGACCCGAGGCCGGACGGCCTCGACGCGACGACGCCGCGTGTGCGTCCCTCGAGGACGCCCTCCGCGACCTGGACGAGATGATCGGTGGTGATCCCGAATGCTTCCATGGCCTGGGGGCCTGGTGCCGAGAGCCCGAACGACTCGACGGCGACCATCGCGCCGTGTGGCCCCACCCAGCGGTCCCAGCCGAACGACACGCCCGCCTCGATGCTGACCCGGGCAGTGACGTCCGGCGGGAGGACCTGCGCCCGGTACCCGGCGTCCTGCTGCTCGAAGAGCTCCCAGCACGGCATCGAGACGACGCGAGTCGGCACGCCCCGGGCCTGGAGCCGCTCCCGGGCGCCCATCGCGAGCTGCACCTCGGAACCCGTGGCGAGCAGCAGCAGGCGTGGCCTCGCCGCCCCGCCGTCTCCGCCGGTCGCGTCCGCCAGCACGTAGCCGCCGCGGGCCACACCCTCCGTGGCACGCTCGCGGGTCGCCTCGAACACCGCCAGCTTCTGCCGGCTGAGCACGAGCGCCACGGGGCCGTCCGTGCGGGCCACCGCGGCCCGCCACGCCGCCACCGTCTCGTTCGCGTCGCCCGGGCGCATGACCCAGAGGTTGGGCATGGCACGCAGCGCGGCGATCTGCTCCACCGGCTCGTGGGTGGGCCCGTCCTCGCCGAGTCCGATCGAGTCGTGCGTCCAGACGTAGATCACGTGCAGCCGGCTGAGGGCGGCGAGGCGGACGCTGCCCCGCATGTAGTCGCTGAAGGTCAGGAACGTGCCGACGTAGGGGAGGTACCCACCGTGGTAGGCGAGGCCGTTCGCGATCGCGCCCATGCCGTGCTCGCGCACGCCGAAGCGGACGTTGCGGCCGGTCGGCTCGGTGGGGCCGAACTGGCCGGCGCCCTTGATGTCGGTCAGGTTGCTCTCCGACAGGTCCGCCGCGCCCCCGAACAGCTCCGGCACGGTCGCGGCGACGGCCTGGATGGTCGCGGCAGAGGCCTGGCGGGTGGCCTGGGCCTGGTCGACGCCGAACGACGGAAGCGCGCGGTCCCAACCCTCCGGGAGCCGGCGCGCGACGCGGCGTTCGAGCTCCGACGCCTCGGCGGGGAACGCCTGCCGGTACGCGTCCAGCCGCTCATGCCAGTCGCGGACCCACGCCTCGCCGCGCGGGACCGCCTCGCGGAACAGGCGCAGCGCATTATCCGGCACGTAGAAGTGCCGGTCGGGATCCCAGCCGTAGGCCTCCTTGGTGAGGCGGACCTCGTCCTCGCCCAACGCCTGGCCGTGCGCCTTCGACGAGTCGTGGCGGTTGGGGGAGCCGTACCCGAGGTGGGTCCGCACCGCGATCATGCTGGGCCGGGGGTCCTGCCGGGCTGCCTCGATCGCGCTGGCGATGGCCTCGACGTCATTGCCGTCCTCGACGCGCCGCGTGTCCCACCCGTAGGCACGGAACCGTTCGAGCACGTCCTCGTTGAACGCCCAGTCGGTGGGTCCGTCGAGCTGCACGTGGTTGTCGTCGTACAGCGCGACGAGCCTGCCCAGGCTCAGCCGGCCGGCGAGGCTGGCCGCCTCCGACGCGATGCCCTCCTGCATGTCGCCGTCGCTGCAGATCGTGTACGTCCAGTGGTCGACCACGGCATGCCCGGGGCGGTTGAACTCGGCCGCCAGGCGGTGCTCGGCGATCGCCATGCCCACCGCGTTCGAGAAGCCCTGCCCGAGGGGACCCGTGGTGGCCTCGACGCCCGGCGTGAGTCCGTACTCGGGGTGGCCGGGGGTGCGTGAGCCGAGCTGGCGGAAGTGTCTGAGCTCGTCGAGGGCGAGGTCGTAGCCGGTCAGGTACAGGAGCGAGTACAGCAGCATGCTGCCGTGCCCCGCGGACAGCACGAACCGGTCCCGGTCCGGCCAGGACGGGTCGTGCGGGGCGTGCCGGAGGAAGCGCGTCCACAGCACGTAGGCCAGGGGAGCCGCGCCCATCGGCATGCCCGGATGCCCGCTGTTCGCGGCCTGCACGGCGTCGATGGACAGGGTCCGGATGGTGTCGATCGCAAGCTGTTCCGGCCGGCTCGGAGCGGCGGTCATGGTGGGATCCTCGGTAGGCAGTTGGCAGAGGCCGGCCGCCGGGTTGGGCGGATGGCTCCTGCGTACGGCATCCAGCGTAGCTTCGCCCTCCGCCTACTATAGTCGCCGTCCGTGAAGCAGCCGCAGTGCCCCGCACGGGTCTGACGATGACCGTGATGGACCCCGGTCGGCCCGCCGACCCCGCGATCGACCCCGGTCGGCCCGGCGACCCCGCGATCTACCCCGGTCGGCCCGGCGACCCCGCGATCTACCCCGGTCGCCACGGCGCCAGCCCGTCGCTGGTAGCGCTGGGCGACCTGGCGCTCGACGTCAGCACCGCGCTCGGCGAGCCACTGATGCCGGGCAGCGACGCGGCTGCCACGGTGCGCTTCAGGCAGGGGGGATCGG
>JAJYDP010000521.1 GCA_021777365.1 Chloroflexota bacterium
CAATCGAGACGATCGGGCACTACAACCCGCGCACGGACCCGGTCGAGTTCCAGGTCGACGCGGAGAAGGCGACGCGCTGGATGAGCCAGGGCGCCACGCCCTCCGAGACCGTGGAGCGGCTGTTCCGCCGCGCCGGCATCCTGCCGAGCGCCAAGTAGGGAAGCGAGGAGAGACCGGGATGGGTGCGGTCGAGCTCGTGGAGTACGTCGCGCGTTCCCTGGTGGACGAACCCGACGCGGTGACCGTGGGGATCCACGAGGACCGCGAGGGCACCGTCATCGAGTTGCACGTGGCCGAGGATGACATGGGAAAAGTCATCGGCCGGAACGGCAGCGTCGCCAAGGCGCTCCGGACGCTGCTCAAGGTCATGTCGGCCAGGCAGGGCGAATCGATCTCGCTCGAGATCGTCTGAGCGTGCCCCGGGAGGGCGAGCGGCTCGTCGTCGGGCTCGTCCGGGGCGTTCACGGCCTGGACGGAACGGTCAGGGTCGAGCCGCTGTCCGACGACGCGGGCCGGTTCGAGCCCGGCTCCCGCCTCTACCCGGAGGGAAGCCCGCGCCGGCTCACGGTCGAGTGGGCGCAGGCCGACGCGCCGGGGGTCCTGGTGCGGTTCCGCGAGGTGCAGACGCGGGATGCCGCGGATGGCCTGCGCGGCGTGTACCTGGAGGCGCCCACGCCGTCCTCGGGACTCGGCCCGGACGAGTACTGGTGGCACGAGGTGGTCGGCGTGTCCGTCACGACCGGGTCGGGCGAGGCGCTCGGCGCGGTCGACGACGTGTTCCGCGCCGGGGGCAGCGAGGTCTACGTGGTGCGCGGCGGACCCAGGGGCGAGCTGCTGGTCCCCGCCGTCCGATCCGTGATCCGGGAGTTCGCGCCGCGCGAGGGGCGCCTGGTGGTCGACGCGGAGGCGCTGGGGCTCGACGAGGTCCGGCCCAGGCGCCGGAGGGGCCGGCGCTCGTCGAAGGCGGGCCTGCCCGCTGCCGGCGACGCGTCCGCCGACGAGCCGGCGGCAGGCGAACCCGCGACGGCCTCGGGCGAACCCGCTGCGGCGGGGGATGAACCCGCGACGGCCTCGGGCGACCCGGACCGGGGCGCAGCCGGCTGACGTGCGCATCGACGTCGTCTCGCTCTTTCCCGCGCTGTTCCCCGGGCCCCTGGCCGAGAGCATTCCCGGTCGTGCCCTCGCGCGCGGCCTCGCGGAGCTCCACAGCCACGACCTCCGCCAGTGGGGCCTGGGCCGCCACCGGAGCGTGGACGACTACACCTACGGGGGCGGCGCCGGCATGGTCCTCCGCCCCGAGCCCGTGGCCGCGGCGCTCGACGCCGTGCGCGGCACGGACGCCTTCGTGATCCTGGTGGATCCAGGCGGCGAGCCCTTCTCCCAGGCGCGCGCCCGGGACCTGGCCGCCCGTCCGCACCTGGTGATCGTCTGCCCCCGCTACGAGGGCGTCGACGACCGGATCAGGCGGATGGTCGACCTGGAGCTGTCGCTCGGCGACTACGTGCTCTCGGGCGGCGAGCTGCCGGCGCTGGTGGTGATCGACGCCGTCCTGCGGCTGCTGCCCGGGGCGATCGATGCCGCGTCCACCGAGGAGGAGTCGTTCGCCGACGGGCTGCTCGAGTACCCGCAGTACACCCGGCCGCCCGAGTTCCGCGGCGAGCGGGTGCCCGAGGTCCTGGTGAGCGGCGACCACGCGGCGGTGGCCCGGTGGCGCCACGAACAGGCACTTGCGCGCACGCGACGGAACCGCCCGGACCTGCTCGCACCCGGAGCGCCGGGCGGCGCGACCGCTCGCGAGGGCGGCCGAGGTGAGGACGCGGTCCGATCCCGGCGGCACGGGCGGGCACGGGAGGATGACGCGGAGCGATGGAACGGCGTGCCGGAGGAGGGCACGGAGCCCTGACCCCGCCGTCTGCTATACTCCGCCCTCGTCCGACCCGACCATCTCCGCCTGCCCAGCGGCCGGCGCCAGCCTGAGTGAGTGACTTCCTGTGAACGTGCTCGACGCCGTCACCGCGGACCAGCTCCGCACCGACCTGCCTGAACTCGCCTCGGGCGACACCGTGCGCGTGGCCGCCAAGGTGGTCGAGGGGAACCGCGAGCGGATCCAGGTCTTCGAGGGGACCATCATGCGGCTCCGCGGCGGCGGCATCGGCCGGTCCATCACCGTCCGGAGCGTCCGCAGTGGCGTGGGTGTCGAGCGGACGTTCAAGGTCAACTCGCCGCGCATCGACCGGATCGAGGTCGTGCGGCACGGCGTCGCGCACAGGGCGCAGCTCTATTTCCTGCGCAAGCGCGTCGGCAAGGCCGCCAGCCTGCGCGAGCGCCGCAGCAGCTAGGCTCCGGGCGGGATGCGCGTGACCCCCCGCCGACCATCTGGCACGCCGGGCCCTGACCCGGCCGGCAATCCCGCCGGCCCCGTCGCGCCCACCCTGTGGTACGAGCGCGAGCTCTGGCGTGACGGGCTCACGCGCATCGCGGGCGTCGACGAGGTGGGCGTCGCGCCCGCGTCAGGCCCGGTCCTCGCGGCAGCCGTGATCATGGCTCCCGGCTGCCGCCGCATCCCCGGCGTGCGCGACTCCAAGACGCTCTCCGCGCTCCAGCGCGAGCGGCTCTACCCGGTCATCCTGCGCCGCGCGGTGGCGGTGGGCGTCGGCGCAGCGTCGGTCGCCGAGATCGATGCGCTCAACATCTACCAGGCCACCCACCTCGCCATGCGGCGGGCAGTCCGCAGACTCGGCGGGCATGACCACGTCCTGGTCGACGGGCTTCGCATCCGCGATTTCGAGGCGCACGTCGGCCCCTACCACGCCATCGTGGACGGCGACGCCCACTGCTACTCGATCGCGTGCGCGTCGATCGTCGCGAAGGTGATCCGCGACCGGCTCATGACGAGGCTGGCGGCACGCCACCCGGGTTATGGATGGGAACGCAACGCGGGCTACGCCACGCGCGAGCACCGCGCGGCCATGGCGGAACTCGGGATCACGGCCTTTCACCGGCGTAGCTTCATCACCACGCGGCGGGTAGTGTTCGGCGAACAGCAGACGCTGGATCTCGGGCTCCCGCCGGCGGTGGCAACCGGCGGGTGAGCGAGGTGCTCGACTCCGACCGCCTGGCGCGCAGCAGGCGAGCTAGCGGGGAACGAGGCGAGCGGCTGGCCGCCGGCTACCTCGAGACGCTTGGATGGACGGTCCTCGCGTCGCGCGTGCGCGTGGGCCGCGACGAGATCGACCTGCTGGCGCTCGAGCCCGGGCCGCCCGCATGGCTCGTGGTCGTCGAGGTGCGGACCCGGGCCTCGAGCCGCTACGGCTCCCCGGAGGAGAGCGTGGACCGCCGCAAGGTCGCGCGCCTCTACCGCGCCGCGGCCGGCCTCCGCGCGATGGGCACGCTCCCGGACGGTCGCCCGCTCCCCGCCCGTCCCTGGCGCGTCGACCTGGTCGCGGTGGACGATGCACCGGCGATCGGCCCCGGAGCCGGAGGGCCCGCCATCCGCCACCTGCGCGCACTGGAGCCGGGTTGACCCGCCCAGGCGGCAGCACCGGGACGGGGCGTCGCGACCGGGCCGTGTGCTAGACTCCGCCACGCCGCCGGGCTCCCCGGCGGCGTCCGTGCGTCCGCATGGGCATCACACACACGGGCCGTTCCCCGCGGCGGTGTCGACCGGTGCGTGCACCGGCGATCCGCGGGCCAAGGCGCGTGGAGGTCACAACCCAGCAGGAGGAATCCATGGCAGCCGTCTCGATGCGCCAGCTTCTGGAGGCCGGCGTCCACTTCGGCCACCAGACGCGGCGCTGGAACCCGAAGATGCGCCCGTACATCTTCGCGGAGCGCAACGGGATCCACATCATCGACCTGGCGCAGACGGTCCAACGCCTGGACGTGGCGCTCGACTTCGTCCACCAGGCTTCCGCCCGAGGGGAGAGCATCCTCTTCATCGGCACCAAGAAGCAGGCCCAGGAGCCGATCGCGGAGGAGGCCGCCCGCGCGGGCATGCCCTACGTGAATCAGCGCTGGCTGGGCGGCATGCTCACCAACTTCGTCACGATCCGCAAGCGCCTCGCGCTCCTCGACCAGCTGGAGGCCCGCCAGGCCAACGGCGATTTCGACCGCCTGACCAAGAAGGAGGCGGCGAAGCTCGTCGAGCAGATGACGCGGCTGCAGCGGATCCTCGGTGGCATGCGGCGCATGAAGCGCGTTCCCGGCGCGGTCTTCGTGGTGGACCCCCACCGCGAGCACATCGCGGTGACCGAGGCCCGCAAGCTCGAGATCCCCGTGATCGGCACCGGTGACACCAACGTCGACCCGGACG
>JAJYDP010000522.1 GCA_021777365.1 Chloroflexota bacterium
AGCCAGGCGATGCGGGCGCCCGACCAACCGATCGCGCGCAGGGTTGCCAGCTCGGGCGCGCGCTGGCGCACCGCCACGTACGCCGTGTCGGCCACGAGCAGCACGGCCCCCAGCAGGACGAGCGTGAAGAGCGCGAGGTCCTCGCCCGAGACGGCCTCGACGAAGCCGACCGCCACCCCCTTCTTCGACCAGCCCTCCGAGACGGTCAGGGCGGGCCGTCCGAACGGCCCCGCCGGGAGGTCGACGAGCACCGTGCGGGGCGAGGCACCCTTCACCACGTCGACCTGCAGCCCGGTGGCATCCTCGATCTCGCCGGCGACCGCGGCCAGGCGCGCCTCGGACGCCGATCCAGGCGTCTCGACGCCAGCCACCTTGACCCGGATCGCGCTGATGAACGCATCGCCCGGGGCGTTGGTGAAGCGGGCCGGATCCGACAGCCACGCGGCTCCCTCAAGCGTGGTCAGCACGAGGGGCGGGCTGTTGACATACGAGGCGAGCGAGCGGGTCGGACCCAGGGTCTGGCCGTCGGGCAGCGTGACCTGCGGCAGGCCGTACGTCTCGAGGCGCCCGCCCGCCAGCGGGTTGAAGCCCGGCACGCAGTCTGGGTTGTACTCGCCCACCGGCGCCCAGCGGCTGAACAGTTCCCCCCGCGGGACCTGGTCCTCCCGGCTGACCTGCCGGAACCAGTCGCCCGACGCCTCCACCGGGGCGAGGTTCTGGAGCTGACCGTTGGGCTGCTGCACCACCGAGCTGTTGTAGATCGCCGGATCGGGCGACTGGAGCTGCGCAGCCAAGTGGTCGGGCCCAACCTGGCGGTACGTCACCGGCCCCGCGGTCCAGTGCGGCGAGGCGTCGTAGTAGTCGGCGTGGGCCAGCGTCGCGAGGAAGGCCCGATAGGCGTCGTTGGCGGTCGCGGTGTGCGTCGCAACCGGCGCCCAGCTCGAGATGGCCCCCGGATCGGCGCCCCGGAGCACCGCGGCCGGGTCGGCCGCCCGCTCGGTGGTGATCGTCATCGTCTCGTCGATGAAGCTGCGATCACTCACGAGCACCGGAATGGTGGGCTGCGGCCCGGCCGGCGAGGACGCCGTGGCGGGCACGTCGGAAGCGGCCAGGTAGCGACCCGACACGACGCAGCGATCGAGATGGGCGAGCTGCGCCTCCGCGAGCGGATCGACCCCCGCCACGACGATCGGCTCCGACCATGCGATCGCGAGCCCCGGGGTCGAGCTGCGGCTCGCACCCTCCAGGGACTGTGCGGGCGTGAGTCCCGCCCAGCAGGCGACGGTCGGGGAGCAGGCGATGCGGACGCCGCCGACCTCGAGCGCGGGTGCCTGCGGTAACCCGATGCCCGAGCTCTTGGGCTGCACGATGCGGCCATGCGGCGCAGCCACGAGGTACTGCGCGGCTGCCGCCGGGTAGCGTGAGAGGCCGGCCTCACCGGAGGCCTGGGCCTGGATGCGGAAGACGGTGATCGGGCCCGGGCCGAGGGCGCCTGCGAGGTCGACCGGGAACGCCGCCGGCCACTGGACGAACCCGACCACTGCAATAGGTGCCGCGACGGCCACGCCCGGGATGGCACGGATCGCCGCCAGCTGCGCCTCGGTGATGCCGCCGGTGAGCCCGGAGAGGAAGTTCGGGCGCACCAGGCCCTCGCTCTGTTCGAGCGCCGACTGCGAGCCGATCGGGCGCACGAGGATGTCGTACGGGGTGTTCCAGGCCTGCGCGATGTCGCCGCTGAGCACGGCCTGGGTCGTGCGCGACACGCCGGCCAGCACGAGGAAGCCCGACACCGCGGTGAGGAGCCCGGCGGCCGCCAGCGCTGTGGCCACCCGTCGCGCGAGCAACCCACGCGTGGCCAGTCGGATCACGGCTCCTCCAGCGCCCGGACCTCGAGCGGGCCCGGTCGATCGAGACGTTGCTCGCCGTCCACCCGGCCACCCACCAGGCGGACCACCCGCTCCGCGAAGGCGGCCACGGCCGGATCGTGGGTGCACACCACGATCGTGAGGTCGTGTTCGCGGCGCACCCGCTCGAGCAGGCCGATGAGCTCCTCGGTGGTACCCGCATCGAGGTTGCCCGTCGGCTCGTCCGCGAGCAGGAGCTCAGGCTGTCCCATGAGCGCCCTTGCGAGCCCGACCCGCTGACGCTCCCCGCCCGAGAGGCGCGACGGCGGGGCGTCGAGGCGCTCACCCAGGCCGAGCTCGATCAGGAGCCCCCGGGCCTGCGCCTGCAGGTGGCGCCAGTGTCCCCAGGGCAGACGAGCGGCCACCAGGTTCTCCAGCGCGGTCAGTCCGGAGAGCAGGTGGGGGTCCTGGAAGACCAGGCCGACGTGGCGGGCACGGAACTCGGCGAGCTCGCGCTCTGACGTCCCATCGACGCGGGTGCCCAGCACGGTGATCGTGCCGCCGGTCGCCCGATCGAGCCCGGCGACGAGGTTGAGCAGGGTGGTCTTGCCTGAACCCGACGGCCCGGTGATCGCGACCGTTTCACCGCGTGCAATGCGCAGGTCGATCTGAACGAGCGCCGCCACGCTGTTGCCGCCGCTCGTGTACGTGCGCGAGACTCCATCGAGCGCGATCGCGGGCAGGCGCTCAGGCAAGCTCAGCGGCGCGCTCATCGGCCTTCCTCACGCGTGGTCGCGCGACGATCACGTCGAGGCGGGGACGCAGAGACGTGAGCCAGCGGAGCTGGCCTTCGACGAGGCGGATCTCCGCATCGCGCGCCTCCTGACGGAACCCTCCCACATCCTCCGCTCGGGCGGCGCGCAGCCGGTGGAGGGCTGCCGTGCGCTCGTCGATCGTGGCGTCGAGCAGGGCGGACAGGCGCAGAGGCATCACGATGCGCGCCACGGCCAGCCTGACGACGAGCTCGTCAGCCGGCCCGTCGCTCAGCCATCTCTCGGCGGCTGCTCGCCCCGCATCCGTCAGCGTCAGGCGCTGGCGATCAGGACGAGTCTCCTGGCGGATCCGCTCGCTCGTGACGAGGCCGTCGCGACGCATGCGCCCGAGCGTGAGGTAGACCTGCGCGGGGCGCGTCACCCAGGTCGAGCCGAGCTCTGCCTCAAGGGTCGCGCCGAGCTCGTAGCCGTGGGTGGGGCCAAGCAGCAGCAACGCGCCCAGCGCGCCGGAAAGACTCACCGGTGTCCGATCAGGTAGCCGCTCACGGTGGAAGCAACGAAAGGCTTACACTCACTCGGTGAGTATAGACTGAATGTCTATTTCCTCCGGCCGCAGTTTCCACTTCCAGTCAAGGCGCCCTGCCGGTCCCTCCGGCCATCCTCTGCCGCTGCACCGCGCGATTCGGAACCCTTGGCGGTTCGGGAACTCATCCAAGGCTCGAGGAAACCGAGTTCGGGAACTCGCTTGGGTCGGACGGGTCGTCTCAGCGGAGGAGACCGATGAATCGAGGTATTGCGCTCCTGCCCCTCGCGTTGCTCGTGGCGGCCTGCACCGGCGGCCCCGGCGCGGCTTCCTCGTCAGCACCGTCCGCGTCGTCTCTGGGAGCCTTTCCCACCGCGGGTGTGACGACGTTCCCCAGTCAGCCGGCGTTCGATATCGAGGTGTATGACGTGGATGGGCCGCCGGTGGATCTGCTGATCGGCGGCCACGTCGTTGCCTCCGTGCCCTGCGGTGGGGGCACGAAGCTCGTGCCCGGGGAGGCCGGGCTTCCCTCCGTGCCATGGTCGCTCGACGTGCGGCGCCAGGGCGGCGCGATCCTCAAGCACTTCGACGTCACCGGCGGCGGCTACCAGATGCTTCTCGTCCGCAGCGACACGATCGCGCTGGGCCACTTCGCCGCGGACGGACCCGCGCCTGCCCCGAGCGCCTGCGCTCGATGGGGCTCGTAGCGACACCGGGCTCCGAAGGCGACCCGACATCAGGCCGTCCGGGGCGGGCGCGACGGACTCGACTACCGCTGCTCTGCATCCGGCGCCCACCACAGGATCTTGACCGGACGTCCGAGCGACCGAAGCCGGACTTCGAGGTCGGGGCGTATGCGTGTGCACCGTGCGTGCGAGGCGCGCATAACTCGACATCTCTGGCATCGAACGTCACGCACGACGCATCGACCAGGGCCGGAAGGACTCCTAAGGCCGGCGCGTCTGCCATTCCGCCACTCGCCCGCCGCGGCAGTGTACGCGTCGGCAGTGCGGCCGGCGCACGCGCCGGGCGTCGCCGCGGACCCCGCTACGGTCGGCCGGCCCCCGCGGGTCGCGTGCCGCCGGCGAACCGCTCGTCGCCAGGCGCCCGGCCCGTGCCGGTCGGGGACGAAGCGGCCGGGCTTCCCGCGGGCTGCGTCCGTGC
>JAJYDP010000523.1 GCA_021777365.1 Chloroflexota bacterium
ACCCGTGAACAGGAGCGTGCCGACGATGCCGATCACGAAGCTCATCGTGCTGCCGCCGATGAAGATGTTCGCGATCGAGGCGATCACGATCCCGATCAGGCCGGCGAACAGGAGCCCGCCGATGCTTGTCAGGTCGCGGCCGGTCACGTAGCCGTACAGGGCCGCGGCGCCGAAGATGCCGGCCGCGCCGACGAACGCGGTCGTCACCGTGCCGATGCTGTACATGGCGAGGATGACCGCGAACAGCGCGCCGTTCAGGGCTGCGTACACGAACAGCATCAGGACGGCCACGGTCGAGCTGAGCCGGTTGATCGCGGCGCTCAGGCCGATGACCATCGCGAACTCGGCGATGATCAGCAGGAAGAAGTCGTTCGCCACGAGCTGCATGGCGCCCTGGCTCGAGAGCGTCATGAAGGCCGTGGCAGCGCTGACCAGCAGCGCCAGGAACATCCAGACGAAGCTGGCGGTCAGGAACCCTTCCTGGACCCCGGCCACCGGTCGGGCGGCCAGCGCCCTCGGGTCCCAGCCGTAGCCGACCGGACCGCCCTGTGCGTCGGGCGTGTCAGCGCCCTCGTAGCGGTTTGGGTCGTAACGGTTGTTGTTGAACACCGAGTATCTCCTTCGTTGGCCCATCGGGCTTGGGTGACCCTTCGAGCCACGTCCCAGTGTATGTCAGGTCTGTCAAGCAAGGATGAAGACTGGGTGAAGGCCGCTCAGTCTGCGGCCCCGCCGCGACCGCCACCGCGCCCAGTCGGACCTCGCCGGCCGTCAGTCGGCCGATGCGACCGCCTCCACCGGGTGCGCCTGGAGGTGCACCGTCGCGTCGTACCGGCCGAGCTCCGGCAGGCGCCACGCGATCAGCGCGAGACCGGCCAGGCACGCCAGCCCGCCGGTCACCACGGAGAACTGTGCGGAGACCGCGGCCGCGACGGCCGTGGCCTCCATGTCCCCGACCCGCGGGCCGGCCGTGACCACCATGCCGTGCAGCGCCGAGAGCCGGCCGCGCAGCTCGTCGGGCGTACCCAGCTGGACGATCGTGTTCCGGAACACGGCGCTGACCACGTCGGCGCCGCCGGCGATGGCGAGCAGGACGAGCGCGAGCGGGAACGAGAAGGACACCAGGCCGAAGGCCGTGATCGCCAGGCCCCACAGCGCCACCGCGCCGTACACGGCACGGCCCTGGCGCCGCACGCGCGACACCCAGCCGGTCAGCAGCGCCCCCACGAGCGCACCCACGGCCGGTGCCGACGCGAGCAGCCCGTATCCCTGGGCGCCGGCGTGGAACACCGTGAGCGCCAGGATCGGGAACAGGGCCTGCGGCATCCCGAAGATCATCGCGTCGAGGTCGACGATGAACGTGCCCATGATCGCCGGCCGGCTGCGCGCGAACCGCAGGCCCTCGGCGACCGCGGCGAGACCCGGCCGGACGGCCCCGGCGAGCGGCGGGATCGGCGCGATCGCGACGAGCGCCGCCAGCGAGGCGCCGTACGTGATCGCGTCGACGAGATAGGCACCGGCCGGGCCGACCGTCGCGATGAGCACGCCACCGACCGCGGGACCGACGATGCCCGCGGTCTGCCCCGCCGCCTGGTTGAGCGCGATCGCCGTCGTCAGCCGCTTGCGCGGGACGAGGCGCGGGATCGCGGAGCTCCGCGCGGGCTGGTCGATCGCCGACACCGTCGCCGCGAGGAACGCGACGAGGTAGATGAGCGGGATCGGGGTGTGCGGCGCGAGCGCGAGCAGGGCGAGGGCCAGGCTCGACAGCGCCAGCACGGACTGGGTGACGAGCAGGAGCCGCCGTCGATCGACCGCGTCCGCCACGGCGCCGCCGTACAGCGAGAAGGCCAGCAGCGGCACCACCTGGACGAGCGACAGGGCGCCGATGGAGAGCGGCGAGTGTGTCGCGACGAACAGCTGGTACGGCAGCGTGACGACGGTGACCTGGCGGCCCGCCGAGCTGACGATCTGGCCGGCCCAGATGAGCCGGAAGTCTCGGTCCTTCCGGAGCGGCTCGAGATCGAGCAGGAACGACCCGAGGCGGCTCAACCCGTCAGGCGTCTGGTCCGGAGGTCGGGGCGGCCTGCCGCGTGCGCCGCGGGCGGCTGCCGCGCGCGGGCGTGGCCTGTGCCGATTCGGCCGCCTCGGCGGCCCGGGCGAGGACCCACAGGAGGTCGGCCAGCCGGTTCAGGTACGGCAGTGTCCACTCGCCGACCTGGCCGTCGCGGTGCAGCCCCGTGACGCGGCGCTCCGCCCGGCGCAGGATCGTCCGCGCGAGCTCGAGCGATGCCGAAACGCGGCTCTCGCCCGGCACCACGAACTCCGTCGGCAGGGTGACGTGCGCCTCGAGGTCGGCGAGGGCGTGCTCGACGCCGCTCACCATGGGTTCGGTCACGCGGCTGACGCCGTCCTGGAGCCGGTCGCGCGCCTCGGGGTTGGCGGCGAGCTCGGCGCCGACGACGAACAGCTCGCGCTGGAACCGCAGGATGAGCTCGCCCATCGCGGCCAGCGTGGGGGTGAGGACGCCGTACTGCCGCTTCATCGCGAGCTCGGCGCGGGCGAGGCCGAGCGCCGCGACCGCCTCGTCGATGGTGCCGTACGCCTCGGTGCGCGGATCGTCCTTCGACACCCGCGGACCGCCGAACAGCAGCCCGGTCGTCCCGTCGTCCCCGCGTCCGGTCGCGACCACGCTGTCGCGGATCGCGGGGCGCCTACCGGTCACCATGCCGGGTCGAACATCGCGACCCGATCACCGGGATCGGGTCGGCGGCACGACGGCGGCGGACACCGTGCACCGTCACCACATCAGGCCCGCATCGCGCGGATCCCACCGCTCGGCGAGCAGCGTGACCTTCACGTCGTGCTGCACGACCTCCTCGGTGGCTTCCTTCACCTGCTGGATCATCGCGCCGGCGTAGGGGCAGAACGGCGTCGTGAGGATCATCTTGATCTCGATCCGGTCGGGCGCGAGGACGATCTGCTTGATCAGCGCCAGCTCGACGACGTTCATGCCGATCTCGGGGTCGACCACGGTCCGGAGCGCGTCAAGGATGGCGAGTTCGGTCGCGCGGCGCTCGGCATCGAAACCGGTGGGCACCGGGGTGGGGGCCGCCGGCAGGGCCGGCTGCGGGTTTGCCTGCGGGGCGGATTCGGGGGCGGTGTCGGTCATGGTCGGACTGGGATCCTCGTGAACGTTGGGCCGCCGGGACGAGCCGCGAGCGGCACGCCTCATCCTAGCACTCATCCGCCCAATTCCGACCGATCTGGTCGGAAAGGAGCCGACCACGGAGGCCCCGCCGCCGCGCGGACTGGCGGGGCATGCGTGTCGGATCGCCCGGCCGGGCCGAGCGGCGGGGAACTAGGCGGCGGCCGTCCCCCCGGGCCGGTCGGTCGTTTGGGCGGGTCGGTCGGTCACGATGCCGTACAGGGTCCGCAGGCGCTCGGGAAGGCGCGCGGCATCCTCCGGCGTGTACCCGGGACCGCGCAGCGATCCGTCCGGCTCGAAGAACTCCGCGTAGCGGTCGCGGTGCTCGCCCGCGTACCGGAACGCCTCGGCGATCCCCATGGTGCGCAACTCGGGATGCTCCGTGATCATGCGCTCCGGCGTCAGCCCGTGGCTGCGCATCTCGAGGACGTTGCGCACCGTGAGCCGCGTCGCGTAGCAGAACGGCTCGCCGTTCATGATGAGCGGATCGCGCGCGACCCACTTGATCGTCATCGTCGCTCCCTCGCGCCCGATCGAGCCGTCATCAGTCGAGCACCCCGGCGCCCTTCCACAGGAACGCGAGGACCGGGTTGCGCTGCCGATCGCCCGGCAGGTGCCGCGGCCGCTCGAGATGCCCCAGGCCCTCCTCGACGATCCGCGCCGCCGCGTCCGCCTCGGGCCTCGGCAGGTCCGCGCTCACGGCATCGAGCATGCCGAGAAGCATCGTCGCGAAATCCTCGAGGGGCACTCTCCGGCGCCGGAACACCGGCACGAGCGTGCCCACGTACTCGGTGAACGGCCCGACACCGCCCTGTTCGAGCGCGAGCGCCAGCCGCAGGATGTGGCGGTCCATGTCGCGCAGGAACGTGCGGAACTGGAGCGCGTCGTAGCGCTCCTCGAGGGTGGGGTCTCGCCGGGTGGCGGCGACCAGGGCCGCACCGGCCAGCCGCGCCCGGGCGTCCCGCAGGCGCGTCGCCGCCTCGGGCATCGGCGAGAGCGCGGCACCGACGGAGTCGCGGGCGGGGCGTTCCATGCCCGAGAGTGTAGCGGGAAGCGCCGGCCCGGTCGGCCGCTGGCGGCCAGTGGGCGACCGGGCC
>JAJYDP010000008.1 GCA_021777365.1 Chloroflexota bacterium
CGTTCATGCCGGAGATGACCGCCGAGTGTGGTCGCCTCCACCGCGTCGCGACGCGAGCCGAACGAGTATGCGTCTTCCCGCCTCAGGTTCCCTTTCGCCGGCTCGAGCACGCGGTCGTGCTCGACGGCCTGCGCTGTGACGGCTCGGCACACGGTGGGTGCGGACTCGGCTGCATGCTCCTGTGGAGGGAGGCGTGGCTCCGAAAGGCACCGCCGACGGCCGCACGCCTGGACGGGTCGGCCGGTCCCCCGGGGCTGCCCGCAGTTGATCCAGACGCGACGTTCACATGCGCGCCGGTCCGGCGCACGGGTACCGACCGCTATGTGTGTCAGGCAACCGAGCTTCCGGTCGCCACGTACGAGGGGCAGTCGATCTGGGCGCCCTGGCAATACGTGCAACTCATGCGGTCGGGGGTCATGACGCCGCGCGTTCTGGCCAGCCTTATCACACGGATGGCACGGCGGCGGCTGAGCCGCGTGCTCGAGCGCCCTAACGCCAGATCGTCGACCGCTGCCGGAGACGTGGTGCCCCTGGCGCCGGGGGAACGCGTGAGGATCAGGAGCCGCCGCGAGATCCGTGCCATGCTCGACCGTCATGGCAGGCACCGGGGACTGCCGTTCGGGGGCGACATGGTCGACGAGTGCGGGCGCACGTACACGGTTGCCCGTCGTCTGGAGACAATCGTCAAGGAGGACACAGGGGAGCTCCGCTCTCTACGCGACACGGTGATCCTAGATGGCGCAGCGTGCGACGGGTATCTGGGCTGCGCACGCAGAATGCCGTTCCTGTGGCGCGAGCAGTGGCTTGAACGTGTTCCCGACACCGCGTCGTTGGCAGATGCCAGGCCTTCCTCCCCTCGCTCCGGATCCGGCATCCTGGCTGACGGTGCCCTGCCCGTGGCGAGTGCGCTGCGCGTGAAGCGGGGCATCGATGTGGTCGGCGCGATCGCAGGTCTGACCCTGCTGGGGCCGCTGATGGCGTGGACCGCGCTGGCGCTGCTGCTGACGCAAGGTCGCCCGATCCTCTTCCGGCACGTGCGCCCAGGCCTTCACGAGCAGCCCTTCACGCTGCTGAAGTTCCGCACGATGCGGTCGCCCAGGGCCGACGAGGTCTGGTACCTGACGGACGAGCAGCGCCTCACGCGTCTCGGGCGCGTCCTGAGGTCGACGAGCATCGACGAACTGCCGGAGCTCTGGAATGTCCTTCGAGGGGAGATGAGTCTGGTTGGGCCCAGGCCCCTCCTGATGGAATACCTGAGCACGTACACGTTTGCCGAGCGCCGTCGTCACAACATGCGGCCGGGGATCACCAGTTGGGCTGCCGTCAACGGACGGCATACGCTCAAGTACCGGGAGCGCCTCGCTCTGGACATCTGGTACGTGGATCACTGGAGTCTGTGGCTGGACCTGCAGATCGTCGTTCGGACTGCCTGGCAGGTGCTCCTCCGTCGAGACGTGGCGGCAACCCAGGACTCGCTGCATCTCGGTTTCCCTCTGCCCGAGTTGGCTGGCGGCACCCATGCCGATGGGATCCAACAGACTGCCGACCTATCACTTGAAGATGGCCTGTGCGAACTGGGGCACCGCGGGGCCGTGCGATGAGCGGACGCGGGCATTGGGAGCACGGGTCGGAGTTCCACTGGCAACCCATTGATCTGGGCATGCCGGAAGCAGTGCCCTGGGAGGATGGGTTGCTCCTGTCGTGTGGTCGCGACGCCCTCCTCCTTCTCCTTGCCCACGGTTACCGGGAGCGCGGGTGGCGTCGGCTGTGGCTGCCCGACTACTTCAGCCAAGGTGTGGTTGCCGCTCTGACGCGGTCCGAGGTCGAGTTGTTGGCGTTTCCCGACAACCCTCTCCTGCCAATGCCGGCCCCGCCGGCCGCGACACCGGGCGACGCTGTTCTCGTCATGAACTACTTTGGCATTCGGGCCCCCGGCTCCCTGGAGCTGCGTGAGGGGGTCGACGTGATCGAGGATCATTCGCACGACCCGACATCCGAATGGGCGCGCTCGAGTTCGGCCGATTTCTGCATGGCGTCCTTCCGGAAGGCACTGCCGTTGCCGGACGGTGGTGCGCTGTGGTCGCCACGTCGCCATTCGTTGCCCTTGGCGCCGCCTGAGACAGCGCAACGTCGTCTCGCCTCGGCCGATCGAGTCGCCGCGATGCTCCTGAAGGCGATGTATCTCGACGGCCAGCCGATCGACCCGGCGAGCTACCGGCTGCTCGAACAGGAGTCGGAACAGGAATTCGGCGTAGGGGTGCCGTCGTCGATGACCCAGTTCGCGCGGACCGTGCTCTCGGCGTTCCCGTTCGAAGGCTGGAGGCGCGCCCGTATGGACAACTGGGAGGCGTTGCGCGCACGTCTGGCGGACGTCGAGTGGATCAGCCTCCTGGCCCCGACGGCTCCGAACCAGGCGCCCTTCTCGGCGCTCCTCGTGTTCGACAGCGCGGAACGACGCGACCGCGTGCGGCGCGAACTCATCGGCGTCCGCGTGTACCCTGCGGTTCTCTGGTCGCTCGAGGAACCGGTGCTGACCGCCGGCCGCGACGCGCTCGAACTGAGCCGACGCGTGCTCTCGATCCCTTGCGATGGCCGGTACGGTCGCGAGGACATGGAACGCGTCGGCTCCCTCATCGAGGCTGCAGGGTCCGCCTGACCACCCGGCCGCTGCCCGGGAATCGACGGTCACCAGGGGCGCGCGACCGACCAGCTCCGCCCCGTGGTCGTCGACCCGGTGAGGCCGACGTCGGCGCCGGGGTCAGATTGCTGCCGAGCGGTAACGAGGGAAGAACGTGTCGGGCGTGTCTCCTCCCGTTGCCCGCACGTGCTGGGCCACGAGCTCGGCGTACCGCGGCCGGTCCAGGACCCACCGACCCGTGGAGAACACGTGTCGGCGTCCCGAGAACTCGCGCTTGAAGAAGAAGAGGCTGTCCTCCCGTGCTCCGCGTCCGCCGCCCAGGTGCAGGACGCGCTCCCCTCGCGCGCGAGCCCACCGCCGGGCGTCGTCGAGGAGCAGCTTGGCCGGGGACAGGTGACGGAACGCGTCGTTCGACGCGAGCAGGTGCGCCTGAACAATCCCGGTCCACTCCAAGAACAGGCCGGCTGCCGCAACGTCCGCGCCGCACCTCACGACCAGAAGGTGCACATGGCCCGGAAGCGCAGCACGCAGCTGCCAGAAATCCTGCTCCGCCATGAGGTAGTAGTCGGCTGCCGCGTTCCTCTCCATGGTCGCGCCATAGAGCCGCGCGAATGTTTCGATCTCCGCCCACTCCCTATCCTCGGTGGTCGTCAGGCCCGCGCGGCGGGCTGCGGCGATGTGCTGGCGAAGCGGCCGCGCGTAGGCACTCGACGCGGCATCGTCGTCGATGGTGCAATCGACCGAGACCGTCGGCCCCTCCGCCACCACGCCCAGGCTGTGGTCGTCGAGCGCTGAATCAACGGAGAACGTCGCGGCGAGCTCTGCGTTTCCGAGCAGGGGATTGAATCGCGTGAAGACGGCAACCGCGCGCTCCGAGCGCCACACGTCAACCGCGGCGGACCAGGCCTGTTCGAGGAAGGGGTCGGAGGCGTGGCAGTCCCAGGCCACCGGTCCGGGATAGCCGTACACAGAGGTGACCTCCGTGTCGTCGGCACCTGCAAACTCCGGCAGGTCGCCGATCTTTCGAAGCAGGTACGGCCACGCAAGGCCGCACGAACCGTCCTGAACCAGCAGCAGACGCGGGCTGCCTTCCCCACGCCCCTGCGCGAAGCGGTGGTATCCCGCCGAGTGGTAGACGTCACGTTCGGCGCCGCTCAGGGCCTCGTCCCATGCCGGTGCGTCCGAGCCGAGCACGTCCACGCGCATCAGGATGCCCTCGTGGCCTGTTCCATCGGCCGCTCCACTTCCTCCGTCAGCGCCTGCGCGACCACCTGCACGTCGTCGTCGCTCAGTCGGCTCGAGAACGGCAGGGCGATGGTCGACGCCGCCACCCGCTCGGTCACTGGAAAGTCACCCGGAGCGAATCCGAAGCGCTCCCGATAGAAGGGCTGGAGGTGGATGGGCGCGAAGTAGGGGCGCGACGAGATCCCCAGCGCCGTGAGCCGCTTGATGACGAGGTCCCGATCGATGGCCGGGTCCAGCCGGACCACGTAGACGAACCAGTCGACCTGCTCGTCCGGGCCGATGTGGGGCAGCGTCACCCAGTCGTGCCCCCCCAGCGCACGCTCGTAGGCCGCAACCACCCGGGCGCGCTCCCGCTGCAGCTCCTGGCGGCGCTCGAGCTGGGCCACGCCGAGCGCGGCGGAGAGCTCATCGAGCCGGTAGTTGTACCCCAGTCGTACGTGGCGGAGCCACCCCCCGTCCTGATCACGACCCTGGTTGCGCAGGCTCCGCATCGTCTCTGCCAGCGCGTGGTCGTCGGTGACCACCATGCCGCCCTCGCCGGTGGTGATCTGCTTGTTGGGGTAGAAGGCAAAGACGGCCGCGTCGCCGAACTTGCCGAGCGGGCGGCCGCCGACGCCCGAGCCCAGGCCCTCGCACGCATCCTCGATGATCGCCCAGCCGCGACGGCGCGCGATCGAGGCGATCGCATCGATCCGGCACGGCCTGCCGAAGACGTGGACGGGCAGCACCGCCCGCGTCCGGTCCGACGCGGCCTGCTCCAGCAGCGCGGGGTCGATCCCGAGGCTGTCCTCCTCGATGTCCACGAAGCGCGGCACCGCCCGCTCGTAGAGGAGGCAGTTCGCGGAGGCCACGAAGCTGAACGGGGTGGTGATCACCTCGTCGCCCTCGCCGATGCCGAGTGCTCGCACGGCCAGGTGCAGCCCCGCCGTGCCGCTCGAGCACGCCACGCCCTCCGCGCGGCCCGCCAACGCCGCGATCCCTTCCTCGAAGCGGCGCGCGAAGTCCCCCAGGGCGAGGACATCGCTGGTGAGCACCTCGGTCACGAGCTCCAGCTCGCGACTGCCGATGTTGGGCCTGGCCAGCGGGATGTGTCGATCGGCGACGCGGGTCGTCGCGGACATCGGGCGTCCTCCGCGGATCACGACCATTCAGCCTACAGCGCCGCCTGGCTCCGGGATCGTGCTGGTTGGCCTGCCCGTACAGGACGGTGCGACCCCCCCCAAGGCGCGCGTGCGGCTCCGCCGCCAGGCGGACACGCGCGCCCCGTCGCATGCGCGGCAGGGTTCGGGAGCGGGGGCGTTCCGCGCGAGGGGGCGTCTGGAGCGAAAGGAGTGTTGCGCGCGACCGGGCGATCGGCCGAGGGAGGGCGACGCGTTGCCCCTGTCCGGTTACTCCGCCACGCCCCCCGGCGCCGGAGCATGCACCGAGACGTTGCCCAGGCCGCGCTTCGAGAGCTCGTCGCGCAGCTGGTCGGGGGTGCCGGCCAGGATCGGGAACGTGCCGTAGTGGATCGGCATGACGTCGGTCACGCCCAGCATCTCGACCGCCAGCGCCGCGCCGCGGGGATCCATGGTGTAGTGCCCGCCGATCGGCAGGAGGGCCAGGTCGGGGTGCCACAGCTCGCCGATCAGCCGCATGTCGCCGAAGACGTCGGTGTCGCCGGCGTGGTAGATGCGGTACCCGTTCTCCAGCTCCAGCACGAAGCCGGCGGGATCGCCCAGGTACATGGGCGCCTCGAGGCCGGCGTTCCAATCGCCCGCGGAGTGGACCGCGCTGACCATGGTCGCCTTCAGGCCGCGCGCTTCGAACGTACCGCCCTTGTTCATTCCCATGACGGCGTCGGCCCCGCCGGGGAGGCGCCGGGAGAGCCAGAGGCTCATCTCGTGGATGCACGGCCAGACCGGCCGGGTCCGGCTCGCGATCGCGACGGCGTCGCCCATGTGGTCGCTGTGGCCGTGGGTGACCAGCATGAGGTCACAGCGGTCGACCGACTCGGCGGGCCGGGTCGACTTCGGGTTCCCGAACCAGGGGTCGAAGAGGACGCGCTTCCCGCCTGGCGTCTCCACCTCGACGCACGCGTGCCCGTGCCAGCGGATCGTCGTCTCGCGATCGAGCGCCATCGCGTCACCTCCAGCGTGTCGCCGGGCGCCACGTCCGTGCGGCCGGCGCGGGGTGTGCCGGCGTGCGGCGGACGCGCCGCCGAACCGTGGCCGCCATCGTAGCGGCTCATGGCGGATGGAGCCCGCGGGACACCGTGTGCGTGGCGGCGCCTGCGGCAGCCGTGCATGCCCCGGCGATGGAACCTGCCGGCAACCGCCCCATGCCCTCACCCGCAGCGCACCGGTACACTGCCGGTCGTGGCAGGAGTGGCGGCCGACGAGAGCCTCGATCCCACGGGCGGGACCATGCCGACGGCCCCGGCGGTGGGTTCCGGCGCAGCCTGGAGGATCGTGGCAGTCCCGGCCGGGACGGGCCTGTCCGCCGCGGAGATGGGCGCCTTCCGGGTCGGGACGAGCCCGGCCCCGAGGCGCCGCCTCGACGGGGGGTTGCTGGCATGATCGTCCGGGTGCGCCTCTTCGCGCGGCAGCGTGAGCTCGCCGGCGCTTCTCGCCTGGAGCTGGAGCTGCCAGACGGCACCTCGGTGGCCCAGGCCTGGACGGCGCTGGCGGCGACGTACCCGGCGCTCGGACCCGGGCGGCCCTACGTGCGCTTCGCGCGGAACGGCGCGTACGCGGACGAGACGGACGAACTGGCCGATGGCGACGAGCTGGCCTTCATCCCACCTGTGGCGGGTGGCGACGCGCCCACCTCGCGGGTCCGCTGGATCGCCATGACCGGCGATCCCATCGACGACGTGGCGCTGGGACGGCTGCGGGCGACGGTGGCCACCAGCCAGGACGGGGCGGTGGTCACGTTCGAGGGACGCACGCGGGAAAGCCCGGGTACGCCCGCCCCGGGAGAGGAGGCGGAGGCCGCGCGCCATGCCGGCGCCGGGGTGCTGGCGCTCGAGTACGAGGCGTACGAGGAGATGGCGCTGGAGGTCCTGGGCGCGATCGCGGACGAGATCGAGGCGCGCTTCGACGTGCACCGGATCGCGATCCTTCACCGGACGGGGCGCGTCCCGCTGGAGGAGACGAGCGTGGCGGTCGTGGTGGCCGCGCCGCACCGGGGCGCGGCGTTCGAGGCCTGCCGCTACGCGATCGACGAGCTGAAGGGACGGGCCCCGATCTGGAAGTCCGAGCAGTTCCTGGACGGCTCGGTCTGGATCGGGCAGCCTGCCCGCCTCGGCGCGGCCGCCGGACCCGCGGAGCCGGGGACGCCCCGGCGCGAAGCCGCAGAGCCGGGGATACCCCGGCGCGAAGCCGTGGACCCCGACCTGGACGGCGCCGGAGATCGCTGAAGCGCGGCGATCGGCCACCGATCGCCCCTGGGCGCCGCGGGGGGATCGGCCGCCCGCGGGATCGCTGAAGCGCGGCAATCAGCCACCAATGGCCACTGATCCGCGGTGGGACTGCGACCACCCTGGAGATCCCGGCCCCAGCGCGGTTTCGACCCGACCTTGTGCGAGGGCCCATACTAGGCACCGCCTGCGCGACAGCAGAGGTGACCGGACCTGTCCAGACCAGATTTCCGCGGGATGGCCTCCCGCCGGTTGTCCGAGGAGCGTGACCTCGCGTCCGTC
Source organism: Chloroflexota bacterium (assembly GCA_021777365.1). The sequence continues at coordinate 7,566 of JAJYDP010000008.1, forward strand.
TTCGCCCGCCTGGTCGCGAACGAGCCGCGCCCGGTGGGGCCCGGCCGCCATCACGGGACCCACGGCGCGGACGATCCGGAGCCCCTGCCCGCTGCCGCGACGATCGCGGCGGCGGCGGAGGCCGGGCGCCGGCGATTGACCGGGAGGCGCCTGCGACGTCGGATGGTGCGTCTCCTGCGCGCCCAGCTCGACGCGCAGCAGGTCTGGCTGGGGATCGCCGCGTACTTCGACCGGGACGGGCTCGGAGGGCTCGCCGGTCTCTTCCGGGAAGGATCCGGCGAGCATGGTCGCCGGGCTGCCGAGACGATGCGGTACCTCGCCGCCCGCGACGTGGCCTTCGACCTGCCGGCCGTCGGGGCGGCGCCGACCCACTATCGGTCGGCCGCGCTCGCCGTCGGCGTGGCCCTCGAGCGGGCGATGCAGACCGCGAGGCGCGCGGACGCGGCTGCGGGCTCCGCGCTGTCCCGACGGGACGTGCGCACGCTGCAGTTCCTGGAGCGATTCGGGGAGCCCGAGGCCGAGCAGGAGCGGCGACTCCGGAAGCTCATCGCCGTGCTGGCGAGCGGGCTCAACATCTACCAGGCCGAGGCGCTCCTGCGCGAGCCGGCGTAACGTCTCAGCGGCGGATCCGCTCCATGTTGGGCGGGTGCACCAGCACGTCGACCGCCTCCCGGTCGCCCAGCCCGGCGACCACGACGCGGTTCCGGCCGGTGGCCTTGGCCCGGTAGAGCGCGGCGTCGGCGGCATGGAGGAGCACGTCTCCGCTGGCTCCGTGGTCGGGGTACGCGGCCACGCCGAACGACATCGTGACCGGCGGCAGCAGCGCTCCCAGCGGCTCCAGTCGCTGGGTCTGCAGGCCCTGGCGCAGCGACTCCGCGCGGCGGCGCGTGTCCTCCAGCGTGGCCTTGGGCAGGATGGCGACGAACTCCTCGCCCCCGAACCGGCACGCGATGTCCTCGCCCCGGACCGCCCCCTGGAGGAAGCGGCCGACCTGCTGCAGGGCCACGTCGCCCGCGGCGTGCCCGTAGGTGTCGTTGAACTCCTTCAGGTGGTCGAGGTCGGCCATGATCAGGCCCAGGCTGTAGCCGTCGCGCCTGGCGCGCCGCAGCTCGCGGTCCAGCGACTCCTCCATGTAGCGCCGGTTGTAGAGCCCGGTGAGCGAATCGCGCGAGGACTGCTCCATCAGGATGCCGCGCACGCGGATGTTCGCCAGGGCGAGCGCCAGCTGCTCGCCCAGGTCGGTCGCCAGCGCCTCCCGGCGCGCCATGAGGTCGCGGAGGCGACGCTGCTTCACGCGGCGACGCACCTGCAGGTGCAGCACGCCGTAGATGTCGCCCTGGGCCGCCAGCGGCACGCAGATCAGGCCGGTCTCCACGGGTTCGTCCACGTGCCGGCAGCGGGGCTGGCCGTCGGATGCGTCGATGCGGTGGACCCGCCCCCGGCGCAGTCCCCAGCAGTCCGAGGGGGCAAAGACCCGCTGCGTGGGCGCCGGGTCGCCCCAGGAGGCGATGGCGACGGCCGCGCTTCGCGTGGTAGTCAGCTCGTAGAGCGCCCCGGCGTCGCCGTCGAAGAGCGACGGCACGATCCGCCCGACCACGGCGCACACTTCGTCGGGGGTCTGGCTGGCGTGGAGCATCGCGGCGGCTTCTGCGAGGAGGGACGTCTCGCGAATCTCGCGACGAAGGGCCTTCGCGCGACGGCGGAGCCGCGCGAGGTCCCGCCGCCCGTTGCGCAACGCCTGCCTCCCTCCACGAAGCCGATGCGGCATGGATCGTAGCATCACGCGCAGGCGTGCTCAGCGTCGTTCCGGGGTTCCGGTGCGCTGACGCACCGGAACGCGCGGTGGCCAGCGCCCGTGGTTCCGGGTCGCCGCGTGGTGGTGGTCGGCGCCCGTATCATGCCGGCGTGATCGCACGGTCCGACGGCGACCTCGCCTCCCTCGCGGACGACGTGCTGGCGGTGGCGGACGAGCTGGCCGGGAGGCTGGCGCAGACCGCACGGGCCCGCACCAGCCTCGCCTGCCAGCGGGCGATGCTCCGCGCCGTGGGCGTGACGGGCCTGGCGCCGAATGGACGACCGCTCGCCATGGAGGTCGTCCAGCGGTTCGCCGGTGGTGCCGGTCGGAGGCTGCAGTCCGGGGTCGCGCTCCCGTTCGCGCTCGCCGCCCACGAGTACGACCTGGACCCGCAGGACCTGGCGCTCGAGGTGGCGGCGGGTCACGTCGATCTCGCCGCCGAGGCCGAGCTGCTCCGCGGCAGGTCGCGCTCGGAGCCCGCGCGCGTGCTGCTGGGCGCATGGCTGGCGGCCGCGGATGAGCGGTTCGAGGCCAACCGCGTGGCACGGGCGGAGCTCGGCAGCCTGCTCGGAAGCCCGCCCACGCCGCGCGTCGCCGTCGAGGTTCGTTCGTTCGATGCGCGCGAGGCGTCAGCGGAAGCAGCCGCACTGGTGGCGGCAGGCGCGGACCTGGTGCGCGTGCGGGTGCCGCGCGACGGCGAGCTGCGCGACGATCTCGGGGCGGTCGCCGCCGAGGACGACTGGCCGGTGGGGATCGAGGCGCCGCCGCCCGCGGGGAGCCAGCGGGGGCTCGCGCTCCTGCGGACCGCGCTCGACGAGGCAGGCGCCCGGAACGGACGCTACGCCCGACTCGCCACCCGGCGCGTGGGCCTCGCCGCACCCGAGCTGGCGGTGGTGGCCGGCTTCGAGCGCGTGGACGCGATCTTCACCGACCCGATGGACGCCATCGCCGAGTTCGGCGTGGATCCTGACCGTGCCCTGGTGGATCATGCCGCCACGCACGCGCTCCTCCGTCGGACCGGTGCCCGGCTCGTCCTCGGCCCCGGCCCGCGCGTCCCGGTCGATCGACGGCCGCCGTCCGACGGCGTCGACCCGGCCCGGCCGGACGCGGCGATCGAGTCGGGCTGGGCGCTGGCGCTGCAGGCCCTCAGCCGTGCCTTCGCGCTGCGGACGGGGATCGCCGAGGATCAGCTCGAGCTGGGTGCGCTGCCGGCGTTCGCGGTGGCCCGCGACCCGGGGATCCGGCCGCTGGTGGAGGTCGCCCTGCGCGCGCTCCTGTTCCCGGGGCAGCGACTGCTGGTGGACGACCACGTGGCGGCCGCCTGCGGGCCTGCGCTCTCGTCCCGGCTGACCTCCTGGTGCGCCGGCGGGGCACCGATCGCCACCGTGGTGGTGGGGGAGGGGGCCGACCGGCTGGCCCGGACGCGCGACCAGCTTCGGGCGGCGACGGCGGCGGCGGGTGCGCTCGCGACGGCACGTGAGGTGGGCCCGCTGCGGGGCGCCGCGTTCGAGCTCGCGCAGGCGATCCTGGGGGCCGCCCGGGATCTGCTCGTGCGGATCGACCGGTCGTCGCTGGCCGAGGCGATCGGCCGCTCCGAGTGGCTGGGCACGGGCGGGATCGAGCCGCTGGGTTCGGGCGATCCGGCGAGCGCCTGGGCCTGGAGCGACGTCGAGCGGGTGGCCGGCTGAGCGACCCCGTCGGCCCGGGGCCAGGCCGCGTCAGGCAGCGGCTGCAGCCTCGATCACGCCGGCCGATCTCGCGGCCCGCCGCGGACCCCGTCAGGCCGTGGCCGCCGCCTCGATCGCGGTGTCAGCCGCCGCCCGCATCACCTCGGCGATCTCGTCGAGCTGCGCCTCGGTCGTGACGAACGGCGGCCCCACCATGACGATGTCGCCGTCGACGCCGTTGGCGTTGCCGGTGCCCGAGTAGAACAGCACGCCCCGGTCGCGGCCGGCCGCGAGCACGCGCTCGGTGACCTGCATCGAGCGCGGGAACGGCTCCCGCGTCTCCCGGTCGGCAACCAGCTCGATGGCGGCCATCAGGCCCGCCCCGCGGACCTCGCCCACGTGCGGATGTCCGGCGAACGCCCGTTGCATGACGTCGAGCAGCAGGTCGCCCTTGTGGGCGCTCGCCGCCACCAGGTCCTCTGCGCGCAGGATCCGGAGCACCTCGCGCGCCACGGCCGCACCCACCACCGAGTGCGAGTAGGTGAACCCGTGCACGAAGACGCCCCGGCGCTGGATCACCTCGTAGACGGATCGGTCGGCCGCGGCGAATCCGAACGGCCAGTACCCCCCGGTGGCGCCCTTGGCGGCGACCAGGATGTCGGGACGGACGCCGAAGCGCTCCATGGCGAACCAGTGGCCGGTACGCCCGAAGCCCGTCATCACCTCGTCGGCGATGAGCAGCACCCCGTGCCGGCGGCACACCTCGGCGATGGCCGGCCAGTACCCCGGCGGTGGCGCCACCACGCCGAGCGTGGCGCCCACGATCGGCTCCGCGACGAACGCGCAGACGCTGCCGGGGCCGGCCGACTCGATCACGCGGTCAAGTTCGGCGGCCGCATCCTCGGCGGTCCCCAGGGCGTGGGCGTCCGGGTCGCCCGCCCGGTACGGGTAGGCGGCGCTGACGTGCCGGAAGCGGCCCAGCCACCCCTCGTAGGGGCGGCGGAGCGGCTGGCGGCCGGACAGGTCGAGCGCGCCGAGGGTGTTGCCGTGGTAGCTGCCCCAGCGCCCGATCACGATCTGGCGATCGGGCTCGCCGCGGGCGACGTGGTAGGCGCGGGCCATCTTGAGCGCGCTCTCGATCGCCTCCGAGCCGCCGCTCACGGGGTAGATCGCGGGCTCGTCCATGGGAAGCAATGGCCCGACCTCGGCCGCGTACGCCTCGAGCGCCTCGCTGGTGAAGGCGGACCCGTGCGCGTAGGCGATCCGCGAGGCCTGGTCGGCCATCACGCCCGCCACAGACGCTCGCCCGTGCCCCACGTTGACGACGATCGCGCCGCCCGCCGCGTCCAGGTACCGCTTGCCGGTGGCGTCCCAGATCTCCGCGCCCTCGGCGCGGACGGCCACGGGCAGCGGGCGCGTCAGCACCCGGGGAAAGACGCGGCCGGGTGCGGTGGCTTCGGGAACGTGGCGGCGCACGGCCAGTTCATCTGCGGTCATGGAAGCTCCTGGTGGCGGCCCGAGCGGACCGGGGGTCCTGCCGTGATGCTACGAGTTGCGTCGCATGACCGCAGGACGCGCGGGCTCCGACGCCCGGGCGGATGGTGCCGCCGCTCGTGCTCCGGTGAGGCACGGAACGGGGCCGAGGCACGGAACGGGGCCGAGGCACGAAACGGGGCCGAGGCACGGAACGGGGCCGAGGCGTGGCCCCGGCCCCGCTCCGTCGTCCGGGCTCGCAGTGGCCCGACGCGACGCTACCGCTCGAACCAGGCCGATCGCTGCCGATCGGACCAGATCGACGAGAGGAGCGTTCCCGGCTGTGCCATCGCGAAGACGGGTGCCCAGACCGTGTCGCACGAGGGGGTGTCGGGGTCCGCTTCCAGCGCCGCCAGGCTCTCGTACTCGACGTGGCACAGGTACGTCCGCAGGGGACGGTCGCCCCACGCCTGCCGGTAGGCACGGAAGCTCATCGCCGCCGGGTGCACGTCGCGCACGTGCTCGGCGATCGCGCGCACGGCTTCCTCGCAGGCCGGGGTGTCCGGCTCGTTCACGCTCCATTGCACGAACTGGTAGACGCTCATCGGTCACCTCGGGAAGGCGCCGCCGCACGTCCTGCGCGGGCGGCATCGGACGCAGTCGGATCGGGACGGCTCAGCACGTCCGTCACCTGCCTGCCGGCATCACTCCGATCGCACCGAGGAGTTCCAGCATGTCCCAGTAGTGCCGGCCGTAGCTGATCCGGTCTCCCTCGAAGGCGAAGACCTTGGTCGCGTGGACGGTGACCGCCCGTCCCGTGGGCGGGATGACACCGGTCGGGCCGGCGAGCGGCCCGCTGTGCGTGCCGGTCCACACGATCTCCGCGGCGACCCCTCCGGGCCCTTCCACGATGCGGCTGACCACGCCCGTCAGGTCCGGCATGGCGGTCTTGAAGACCTTCACGCTGTCCACTGTCGCGTCCGGCCCGTGAGCCTCCATGCCACCGGGCTCGACGTGGACGGTGTCGGCGGTGAGGCAGTCCCTGAACGTGTCCCAGTCCGCCCGGTTGAACGCATCGAGGTATCGCTGCACGACGGCGATCCTCGGCGATACGGGTGCCTCGATGGCCATGGCGCGAGGTCCTCCGCGCGCTGCGGGTCGGTCTCGCCAGTGGCTCGGCGCAGCCAGGGCGACCTGGGCATGGGCTGCGCGTCAACGCCCCCCACGCGCGTACCGGCAGCATGCGCGCCGCGGTCGGCCGCACAAGTGCCGAACGTCGGGAGGTGGCGCGCCGGCAACCCGGCCCGCCCGCGCGAGGGGTCGATCGGCCGGACGGCGGGTGCGAGAATCGTGTCGCAGCCCGGCAGCCGGGCCGGCCGCTTCCGGGTCGGTCGCGCCGGGCGTACAGGCGTCCCGGGGGGATTGCCCATGCCCGCGTACGAGATCCAGGAGCGGACTCCCAGGCCGGCGCTCGCCATCCGGCTCCACACCTCCGTGGCGGACATCCCGTCCACGCTCGCCGTGGCCCTCCCCGAGGTCTGGCACGCGGCCGAGGCGATGGGCCTCGTGCCGGACGGGCCGCCGTTCACGCGCTACCTGAGCATGCCCGGCGACGCGCTCGACTACGAGGCCGGTGTCCCGCTTCCGATCGCGGCCTCCGCCGGTCGTGGCCGCGCTGTGCCCGTCGAGCTGCCGGGCGGGACCGTCGCGGTGGCCTGGCACGTGGGGCCGTACGAGACGCTCGCGGAGACCTACGACGCGCTCATGCGCTGGATCGGCGAGCAGGGTCGCGCGGTCGCCGGGCCGATGTGGGAGGTCTACTGGAGCGATCCTGCGGCCGAACCCGATCCGTCCCGCTGGCGGACGGAGGTCATCGTCCCGGTCGCGTGAGCCCGATGCCTGGGTCGGTCGGCAGTGGCTCGGCGCGGTCGAGGCGGCCTGCACATGGCCACGCGTCAACGCCCCCCGCGTTGCAGGGCGCAGTGTCGCGCGGCAGCGTTCCCCGGGCGTTCCGCGAGGACGGCACCATCTATCAGGATGGCACCAGTCCGAGGGGAGGGCTTCACAGCCGTGGGCGCCTACAGGTCGGCGCAGGCGTGCTGGGGCGACCCGCCGCGGTCCGTTCCGCGGCTGCCACCGCCCTCGCGCGGTCGCTACGCGGCTATGACGACCTTGCCCCGCGCGTGGCGTGCCTCCACGTAGCGGAGCGCCCCGGGCGTGTCCGCGAGCGGGTACGTCCGATCGAGGATCGGGCGGATGCTGCCGGCCTCGATGAGCTCCTGCAGGGTCGCCAGGTCCCGGTCACGCTGCTTCGCGACGAAGGCCACGAGCCGCTGGGACCCGAATCGGGTGACCACCGCCGCGAGGGCGATGCGATCGAGCCCGCTCAACGGGCCATCGCCGCTGCAGAGCACCAGCGTGCCGGTCGGTCGCAGGACGCGGCGCAGCGCGAGCGGGGAGCAGGTGCCGGCGAGCTGGAAGACCAGGTCGTACCGTCGGCCGGCGCGCACCACGTCCTCGCGCCCGTAGTCGAGCACCTCGTCGGCGCCGAGTGATCGGACGAACGGGGCGTTGCGGGCGCCGCAGACGCCGGTGACCCGGGCGCCGGCGGCGGTCGCGATCTGCACGGCGAACGTCCCGACGCCGCCCGAGGCGCCGATGACGAGTACCTCCTGCCCCCGCGCGAGGCGTCCGCAGTCGCGCAGTCCCTGGAGCGCCGTCACCGCGGCCGTCGGGACGGCCGCCGCCTGCTCGAAGCTGAGCGTGGAAGGCTTCCGCGCGAGCCGGTCGGGGCGTGCGAGCGCGTACTCGGCGTAGCTGCCCCGGGCCCAGCCGAACACCTCGTCGCCCGGCCGCAGCCCGGACACGTCGTCACCGATCGCTTCCACGACGCCGGCCACGTCGGTGCCGGGCGTGCGATGCGTCGGCCGGCGCAGGCCGTAGCCGACCAGCCGGACCAGGAAGGGGCGGCCCCGGACGGCGTGCCAGTCGGCGGGATTGACCGACGCCGCGCGCACGCGCACCAGCACCTCGCGGGCGGCGGGCACGGGCCGCTCGATCTCCTCGAGCCCGAGGACCTCCGGAGGCCCGTAACGACGCTGGACGATCGCCTGCATGGCCCGCACGCTAGGGCGAGGGCCGGGGCGGTGCCAGAGGCGAACAGCCTCCGGTCGCCGCCGGTTGCCCTGCCGGATGCCGCTCGCGATCACGAAGTGGCAGTGCCCGGCCTTCCGGGCCAGGGCTACTTCGTGTAGATCCCCTGGGGATCGAGCTCCTCGCGGATCAGGCGCAGCTCGTCGGCGGTGGGTGCCGGGGTCGTGGCGAGACGCTCCGCCACCCTCGGCTCCCAGCCCATCGCGTCGCGGACCTGGTCCAGCGTGGCGCCCGGGTGGAGCGAGTCGAGGCGCATCTCGCCAGTGGCGTCCTCGAAGTGATAGATGCCGAGGTCGGTCACCACGACCGATGGCCCCCGGCCGATCCACCCGCCCTCGCGCCGGATCCGGGCGCCGTCGGGGCCGCCGAGGTTCCCCGGCGAGGTCCGGAAGTCGATCCGCTCCACGAACGAGCGTTTCGACTGGCGCATGATCACGAAGACGTTGCGGGCGTTGATGGCGATCTCGCACGCGCCGCCGGAGCCCGGGAGACGTACCTTCGGGCGGGCGTACTCGCCGCCGATCACGGTCGTGTTGATGTTGCCGAAGCGGTCGATCTGCGCGGCGCCCAGGAACCCGACGTCGACCAGGCCCCGCTGCAGGTAGTAGGCGAAGAGCTCGAACATGCTCATGACCGCCGTGGAGCCGGTCACGATCGTGGGATCGCCGATGGAGAGGGGGAGCCGGGCCGGCTCCGCACCGAAGACGCCGGCCTCGTAGACGAGCTCGAGGTCCGGGGCCACCGTCCGCTTGGCCAGGTTGACCGCGATGTTGGGGAGGCCGACGCCCACGAAGCAGACGCGCTGGCCCGCGAGCTCGCGCGCCGCCGCCGCGATCATCATCTCGGACTTGCTGAACGCGACGGCCGGCCGGCCCTGCGTCTGCTCGCTCATCGGTAGGCTCCGTAGTCGACCGCGCCCGACGACGCCGGCTCCGGCCGCAGCGACGCGAGCCGCTCCTCGCCCAGCCTGGCCAGGTACTCCGCCCGGCCGGACACCCCGTAGACCCACTCGTCGAGCCAGGCGTCGAGGGCTGCCGGGTCCCGGCTGATCGCCTCCCACTCCAGGTAGAAGCGGTTGTCGCGGTCGTAGAAGCCCTGCGCGTACGAGGGATGCGCGCCGTACGGCTCGACCACCACCGCGTCGACCTTGAGGCCCGGGACGATGGTGCGGTTGGGGTCGGCCCGGATCACCGACTCGTCCACCAGTTCCTCCACCACCACGATCACCCGGTCGGCGGCGAACGCCGCCTCCTTCTGGCACCCGAGGAGTCCCCACACCTGGGTGTCGCCGGAGGCGTCTGCCCGCTGCGCGTGCACGATCGTCACGTCGGGCCGCAGGGGCGGCACCGCGTACACCGTCTCGTCGCCGTAGGGCGAGTGGATCGGCCGGATCAGGGGGTTCGCCTGGGGCAGGTCCGTCTCGTAGTAGGACCGGAGCGGGAAGAAGGGGAGGTTCGACGCGCCGGCCACGTACCGGCAGACCATGCCGAAGTGGCTGTACTCCTCGACCTCCAGGGGGGCCGGGTCGGCCGATTCGATGCGGCGCCGGATGGCGTGGAGGCCGCCGACCCCCGGGTTGCCCAGCCAGCTGAAGATCAGCTTTCGTGCGACCCCCGCGCCGACCATCTGGTCGTAGATCAGGTCGGGCGTGAGCCGTGCGAGGGTCAGGTCGCGCTTGCGCTGCCGGATGATCTCGTGCCCGGCGGCGAACCCGATGAGGTGCGTGAACCCCTCGATGGCGACCGTGTCACCGTCGCGTACCAGCTCCCGGACGGCGTCGGCCATCGTGGCGACCTTCGAGACCATGCCTGCTCCTGCTGCGGAACCAGCCCGAGTGTTGCGGAACCAGCCCGAGCCTAGCCTCTCGCGTCGATCGCCGCCACGGCCTCCGTGAAGATCCGGAGCCCGGTTGCGGCCTCGTCCTCGGTGAGGTTCAGCGCCGGCGAGACGCGGACCACGTCCTCGCCCGCCGTCAGGACGAGCAGCCCGCGCTGGAAGCACTCCTCCTGGACGGCGTTGGCGGTGGCCGGGGAGTCGAACTCGATCCCGATCATCAGGCCGATCCCGCGCACGTCGCGCACGATCCGCTCGTGGTGCCGGACCAGCGGTCGCAGGCCGGCCAGCAGCTGGTTGCCGCGCGCCTCGGCGTTGCGCATGAACTCGCGCTCGATCAGCTTGATCGTGGCCAGGGCGGCGGCGCAGCTCACCGGGTTGCCGCCGAAGGTCGACCCGTGCGCGCCGGCCGGCCACGACATCAGCTCCGAGCGGGCGACCATGGCCGAGAGGGGCAGCCCCGAGGCGATCCCCTTGGCGCTCAGCAGGATGTCGGGCTCGACGCCCCAGTGCTGGATCGCCCACCAGCGTCCGGTGCGTCCCATCCCGGACTGGATCTCGTCGTCCACCAGCAGGATCCCGTGCCTGTCGCAGAGGCGGCGGAGGCGCGGCAGGAAGTCGGGCTCGGGGACCACGTAGCCGCCCTCGCCCTGGATGGGCTCGACGAAGATGGCAGCGAACTCCTCGGCCGGGGCGAGCCGCGGGAAGATGCGCTGTTCCAGCTCGTCGATCCCGGCGTTGCCGTACGGCACGTGGTAGATGCCGGGCACGAGCGGGCCGTAGTGCGCGTGGTACTTGGCCTTGGAGCCGGTGAGCGACATGGCGCCGTAGGTCCGGCCGTGGAAGGCACCGAGGAACGCGACCAGGTTCTGCCGGCCCGTGGCATACCGGGCGAGCTTCATGGCGGCCTCGACGGCCTCGGCGCCGGAGTTCGCCAGGAACGTGCGGGTGGGGCCGCTGATCGGCGCGATCCGGTCCAGCTCGCGCGCGACCTCGGCGTAGACGGGGACGTAGTAGTCGGAGCTCGCGCAGTGCAGCAGCGTGGCGGCCTGCTCGGCGATGGCGGCCACGACGTCGGGGTGGCTGTGGCCGGTCGAGTTCACCGCGATCCCGGCGGCGAAGTCGAGGAAGCGGTTGCCGTCGATGTCCTCGACGACGACGCCGTCGCCGCGGACGGGCACGATGCGGTAGGCGCGCGGCAGGCTGGGCGTGACGTAGGTCTCGTCGATCTCGATGTGCGCGCGAGCCCTGGGGCCGGGCAGCTCGGTGACGATGTCCGGGACGGGGCGGGCCTGGAGGGGACGCTGGGCGAGGTCGGTCATGCGGGGCTCCGTTCGCCTGGCGCCCGGAGGGCGCCCTGGTGCCGGCGGCCTGGGGGAGCGATGGCCGGGGACGGCGCCACGCCGCGGGCGAGTGAATAGCAGTTATGCACGATGGATGACGCGGGCCCCAGTGTAGCAAGGCGGCGCGGCCCTCATCCGGGTTCCGGGCACTCGCCGGGGGATCGCCCGAGCGCGAGACGAGGCGTGGCCAGGGATGGGGCGGGTGCGGCCGGCTCGAGCCGGCGGGACCGAGCCGGCGGGACCGAGCTGGCCGGACCGAATTGGCCGACCGAGCTGGCGTCGCCCGGCCCGGCCGGACCGGATTGCCCGACCGAATTGGCCGGACCGAGCTGGCGTCGCCCGGCCCGGCCGGACCGAATTGGCCGACCGAATTGGCGTCGCCCGGCCCGGCCGGACCGGATTGCCCGACCGAGTCAGTTCTGCCGAATGTGCGCCGGGTGAACCTGCACCCAGCCGATCGCTCTGGATTCCTGCAGGATGTGCACCGGGGCGAACGTTATGTCGGATCTCGGCGTCGGCGACGCCTGCTGGGGCCGACACCGGCAGGTCGGTCGTGCGGCGCCGCCGTTCCCGCGAACGCGGCGGGCATTCCTGGCCGCGGTGCAACCCCGCCAACTGCGGCCGGGATCCTTCGTAAGGTTCTGCGGGTGCACGTTCCGCAGGTTGCCGGCTCAACGGACGTGATGCGGGCGCGAGAATGCCTCGACCGTGCCCTCATCGGGCGCTATCCGCAGGCGTTCGCCGCCCGTTTCCCCGGTTCGGCGGCAGGACCCGCCGCGCTGCCGACGACGACGCGCCGGGCGCGGGCGGCGATCCCCGTGAACGGGCGACGATGCGGTCGGGCCGACGACGATGCGGTCGGGCCGACGACGATGCGGTCGGGCTCGACGACGGTCCGGTCTCAGTCGACGACGGTCTGGCTCTGCTCGCGCATGTACTGCTGCACGTAGTAGAGCCCGCCGCCGGACTTGCCGGAGGTGCCGGAGCCCTTCCAGCCGCCGAAGGGCTGGACGCCCGGCCAGGCGCCGGTGGTCGCGCCCGCGCGACGGTTCACGTAGACCACGCCCGCCTCGATCGTCTGCAGGAACGCGTCGATCTCGTCGCGGCCGGCGCCGTAGAAGCCTGCGGTGAGCCCGTAGACGTTGTCGTTGGCGAGCTCGACCGCCTGGGCGAGGGAGTCCACCGTGCCGATCACCACGAAGGGCACGAACAGCTCCTCCCGGAAGAGTCGGTGGTCGAAGGGGAGCCCGTCGACCACCGTCGGCGCCACGAAGTAGCCCCTGTCGTACTCGCCGCCCGTGAGCCGCTCGCCGCCGGTGAGAACGGTGCCGTCGCGGCGCGCCTCCTCCACGGCCCGCTCGTACTTGTCGATCGCGGCCTCGTTGACGATCGGGCCGAGCCAGTTGCGCCGGTCGTTCGGATCGCCGATGGCGATGGCCTTCGTCTTCTCGAGCAGGAGCCGCACCAGCTCGTCCTTGACCTCGCGCTCGACGTAGACGCGGCTGCAGGCCGAGCACTTCTGGCCGCCGAAGCCGAAGGCGGACCGCATGATCCCCTCGGCCGCCTCCTCGAGGTCCGCCGTCCGGCTGATGATGGCCGGGTTCTTGCCGCCCATCTCGACGATGACCGGCTTCGGATAGTCCTTGGCGAAGTGCCGGTAGAGATCGAAGCCCACCTCGTAGGAGCCCGTGAACGTGAGCCCGTTCACGCCCGGGTTCTCGGCGAGTTCGGCGCCGACGGTCGAGCCGGGGCCGGTGACAAAGTTCACCACGCCGCCCGGGATCCCGGCGTCGCGGAAGACCTCGTACAGCTTCAGGCCCATCAGGCTGCTGTCCGACGCGGGCTTGAGGACGACCGTGTTGCCCGCCACGAGCGCGCCGCCGGCGGGGCCGCCGAAGAGCGAGGCAGGGAAGTTGAACGGCGCGATCACCGCCCAGACGCCGTACGGCTTCAGGACGGACCGCGTGTGGACGGTCCCGTCACCCAGGTTGCCCATCGGGTAGTCGAAGCCCTGGTGCTTCTCGATCTCGTCGCAGTACCAGCGGATCAGGTCCGCGGTCTCCTCGACGTCACCGAGCGCCTCGAGCCGGTTCTTGCCGACCT
>JAJYDP010000524.1 GCA_021777365.1 Chloroflexota bacterium
CGTACTGGACGATGCGCCCGCGAAACGCGATCGGGAAGGCGACGAACAGCGTGTCGAGCGGCGGACAGTCGAAGCCCTCGCCAAGGAGGCTTCCGGTCGCGATGAGCACGACGCCGTCGCCGGACCGCGCCTCCGACAGTCGGCTGATGGTCGCGCGGCGCTCCTTCCTCCCGACTCCTCCTACCAGCACCACGGGCCGCACCCCGGACTCCTCAAGCCCGGCCTCGAGGAGCTTCACGTGCTCCTTCCACTGCGAGAGGACCAAGCAGTTGCGGCCGGCCCGCGACGCCGCGGCGATGTCAGCGCAGATCTGCCGCGTGCGGGCGTCATCCTCGACCAGGCCGCGAAACACCGTCTGGATCGCCGGCCTGTTCTCTCCCTCTGCGTCGCCTTGGACGGGATGGTTGGTTTCGTGAATGACCAGCGCGCGCACGACGCCGGCGTCTTCCGTCGAGCCCGCACCCATTCGGTGACGAACCGGCCCGCAGTACATCGTGATCAACCCTTCCAGCCCGTCCCGGCGGTAGGGAGTTGCGGTGAGTCCGAGCCAGACGGGCGCGCTGATCTGTCGGACGACTCGCTCGAACGTCACGGCGGGCACGTGGTGGCACTCGTCGACGATCACCAGCCCGTAGTCGGACATGAGCTGGAGGAGGTCGTCCCGACGCGCGAGCGACTGGACCATTGCGACATCGACGGTCCCCTTCAGGCGACCTGATCCTCCGCGAAGTGTGCCAATCTGCCGGCGGTTGAGCCCGAGATGCTCCTGCAACCGCTCGCGCCACTGCTCGAGCAACGGCTGACGGTCTACGAGGATCAGCGTGGCAGTCGCGCGATGCGCGATGACGGCGCAGCCGACGACGGTCTTGCCCGCTCCCGGCGGCGCGACGAGGACGCCGAGGTCGTGGTGGCCGAGCTCCGCGAACGCGGTCTCCTGGTCGGCGTCGAGTGTCGCCTGAAGTCGGACGTTGATGGACGACGCAGCCGAGGCGGTATCGCGGACCTGCAGATGGCTGCCAGCCTCTTCCGCCAGCGCCGCGGCTGCCTCGCGCAGGCCTCTCGGTAGCAGGAGCTGGTCGACGGTCTCCTCGTAGCAGCGGATCAGGCGCGGCGTGTTCCAGGTCGAGAAGCGCAGACGCTCCTTCTCGTAGTACTCGGGGTTGTGGAGCGAGGCCAGGTGCTTGAAGGACGAGATGAGGGCGGGCGGAAGCCCGATGCGGTCAATCGCGAGCATCGTGCCGGCCACAGCCCGGATCGACGCTGGGGGCTTCACTGCATCGCCGCGGAATGGGCGCCGATACGCTGGCTCCATCGGCCCGGCTGCGACTTCGCGCAACTGGCCGGCCACCGAATGGGCGACCGCAGGCGGCACGCGCTGAAGGCCAGACAGGAAAGCCCACTGGTCCTCGAATGGTGCGAGCGAAGCATCGAGGAACGCGGTCGTTCCTGTGCGCCGGCATTGGCCCTGGAGCGGCAGCGCGATCAGATTGCCGAACGAGCCTCTCGGCATGAAGTCCTGGGCCGGGAAGAGCCGGTCGTAGCTGGCGAGGTCGAGCTCCGCGCGGACGGTCATCGCCTCGCGCAGCAGGTGCGCGCCGATCCGGCGTGCAATCGACGCGGGAACTGGTTGCGCGAAGAAGACCCAGACGTGCGCACCGTCACCGGAGCGTGACCGCTCGAGGGCGGCATCGATGCCTAACGCCCGAGCGGCGTCAAGGTACGCCCTCGCGTCGAGCGGCCAGCTCGACCCATCGAAGTCACAGGCGAGCAGCCGGCACGAGTCACCAGGGAGCAGCGGATACAGCCCGACGTGGACTCGGCCCGAGAGATGGGACTCGATCACCGCGTCCGTCAGAGGCAGATACTCGCGGTCAGGGCGCTTCGCATTGGAGGGTCCGCCAACGACGGCCGGGCTCCAGCCCGATTTGCTGGACCGAGGGTTCTCCCAGCGGGTCGCGTAGACGTCCTCCCGTCCCGTGAAGAGGGCTCGGAACAGGGCGATCTTCTCTTCCGCGGAGGATCTGGCGTCCACTCGGGGAAGGCCGGGTTCGTCCTCTTCGAACAGCGTGACCGCGCCGGCGGTCACGCCCCGAGCGGATGGGAGCGACGGACCGCGAGCCGCGTCGGCTCGCGCCTCCAAGAGCGCGCGGAGCCGCGTGTTCTCGGCCCGCAGCAGCTCGATCTCGCGTAGTAGCTCGTCTGGCGACCGAGGCGCCGCTATGGACGACCCGTCGCTACCCTTCGGACTCATCGGTGCCACTCGTTCCGGTCGCAAGTCGCCAGAAGCCGTGCGGGTCGCGCGCGCTCTGGCTTTCGCGGCGCAGGTAGCCGGCATCCGCAAGCACCGACAGGTATCGCCGCGCCGTGTTGACCGAGACCCCGAGGAGCTCCTTCGCCTCGGCAGTTGTCAGGCGCTCACTGCTGAGCGCGAACTCCACGAATCGCTCCGATCCCGCCGGCAGCAGCCGGAGCATGCGAGCACCAAGCGGGTCCATCAATAGCGACACGCTGACCGACGCGGGTCCCTGGCGGTAAATCGGGTCAGGGAGGCCGGCTTGCTCCATCCCCTCGAACATCCGGTCGACACCCTCGCCGAGTTCCCGCCCAAAGCCGAACTCAAGAACGGTCCGTGCAACACGCGGGTTGCGCGCAAACCTTGTCGAGCGGATCGTCTCGATGCGGACGAGGCTTGGCAGACGGCCCGGCGACTCCACTTCCAGGCGGTCAGCGAAGAGTGAGACCCGAATGTGATCCCCACCGATTGAATAGGACCGGTGGATGACGGCGTTGACGACCGCCTCGAGCCAGACCCTCTCCGGAATCATGGTTTCCCGGTGGAATCGCCCTCCGGACCCGAGCCGGATCACGGAGGCGAGCCACCTTCGCAGCGTCCTGCGCGCGAACAGAATCTGATCGCGAAGCGCGCCGTCGCCCTGGACGTCCGAGAGGATGTTCGATCGATCCCCCGTCTCGCGAGCGTTTCCCTGATAGCGGAGCAGCCGAATCCGTGCCTCCGGCAGAAAGCGCTGGGGGTTGGCGCCGAGCGTCAGCATGCCCGCCACGGTCGGGAGCAGCTGACCCCGGTTCGGCGTGAGGAGGCCGCGTGCGAGGAGTGCGTCGTCGGGTCGCGACAGACTACCGACCGCGCGAAGGAATGCGTCGACAAGACCCGGGTCGAGGTCGTCCCGAACGGCCCCAGCAACCGGCGTTCCGTCGAAGAACGTGCCGCCCTTGTCGTAGCGGAGCTCGGTGGCTTCGATTGGTCCCAGGCGACGGTTCTCGTCACCAACCCGCAGGAGGACCTCGCCGCGCACGTTCTCGTGGACGTGCTCGCTCGCCTCGACCTCGATGATCAGGAGTTGATCGGGATTGCCGTGCTTGTTGATGCAGGGCACGCGTTCGAACCGGGCCGGCACAGGCGGGCGGGCAAAGTCGCGGCCCGCGTGCCGCCATCCGTTCTCCAGGCGCTCGTCGGAGCCCGTTCCTTCGATGGCGCCGCCCCAGATCCCCATCACGATGAGCCCACCCTCGGCGTTCGCGAGCGCGACCATCGCGTCCGCGAGCTCACGAGGTTTGACCCGGGCGCTCTTGCGATCGAACCACTGGCCCTCGCGGCGCTTCCGGAGGGACGGCACCCGCTGGTCCTCAGGGAGGAGCTGGAGCTGCTCGATGGTCGCGAAGCCAACGTCGCTTGCCATGGCCCGACCTTAGCTGCTACTTGTCAAATTGACAAGTACGAGCATGCAGGCGAGCGCCGCGGAAGACCTGCTATGCGGAAGACAGCCGATCTTCGCGACCCTCGGCTCAGTCACGGCTCCGACTCGCGAGTTCGAGAGCGAATAGTTAGCAGGTCTTCCGCGCTCTTCCTCGGGCCCGGATCCGCTCAGATAGCAGGTCCTCGAGCGTTGTGGCGTCCTAGTCCGCGAGATTCGCACGGAAAGTCGTGACATCGTGCGAAACGGAGAGTGGAGCCGACACTCGGATTTGAACCGAGGACCTGCTGTTTACGAAACAGCTGCTCTACCACTGAGCTATGTCGGCTTGCCCTGTGCGGTGGTTCGAGTTCTGGAAGAGCTGATGCTTGCGCACCAACCTGCCAGGCCCTGGTCCACAGCGCTCGGAGAGCGATCGATTCTCGGTGAGAAGGGGACGCTGATCGGAACCAACGCCGAGGTTCTCACCCATGGCCACCGCCGCTCCGGACGCCCTGCATGATACCCCAGCCGGCGACCTGCCCGCGAACCGTGCGTCGTTCCTGCGCGCCCTGCGGGCGCCAACCTCTCGCCCAACGTCGGG
>JAJYDP010000525.1 GCA_021777365.1 Chloroflexota bacterium
GTCGATAGCCTCGACGAGAAGGACCGCGGCCTCATGCGACGGGGAACGGAGGTCCCGATCCGCCAGCTCCGCCAGCTGCTCAGCCGCGGATGCTGGCAGGCCCAGCGTCAGGCTCTTCCGAGGTGCCCCGGTACTCATGGGCAAATGGTCCGCCCGAGCCGGGGAGCGATATCAGGGGCCGAAACCGGTCTCTTATTCGCCAGCGGGGGCGGAGCTACTTGGCGGTCGTTGGCATGAACCGCCGGCGCAATCTGCGCAACGACTCCGGGGTCATCCCCTGCGTGCCATCCAAGCTGCGAAACACGACGGCGATGTCGGCGAGGGACGGATCACGTCCGAGCCGCCGCCTCGGGCCATCTGGGTCCGCGGCGGCCATGCTCGCGGCCTCCTGCCAGCGTTCCAGGAACAGCGCCCTCGTCCAAGCAGGACGGCCCGGCCGGCGCGGCAGGAGCCGCGCGTCCGGGACGGTGCTCGTCTCGCCCATCGGGAGCGGAAGGTAGGCAGCGATGCGCTCCACCAACCCATCCACCATCGACGTGCGCCAGCTGGACGTGAAGCGCGACTCCCACAGTTCCCGCAATTGGTCCTGGATCAGCACCTCGGGCACGTCGGAGTAGGCAGCTCGCATCCTGTCGGCGGCGGCCGCCAGTCGTTCGTTGAGGATGATGGGCGCGACGTCGAAACCCGGGAACGTCCCAGGGTGCGCTGCGTACCAGCGACGGATGTCCTCGCGCGTGACCTCCCAGTCGGCGTGGGGCCGTCGAACGACCCGCCCATCGGTGTCCTCGCGCGTGACCTCCCAGTCGGCGTGGGGCCGTTGAACGACCTGCCCATCCAAGGTCCTCGTGCGCGCGCCAGGGAAAGCCGAACCGGCCGGCGGCCAGTCCGGCTTGACAACGTATGTGAGCCGCCCGTCGTGAGGAGTCCAGTGGATCGGGCCGAGGAGACCGGACGCTTGTAACTCACGGATCTGCACCTCGATGTCGCCGCCGATGACGGCGCGCAGGCCGGGGAGGAGGTCCGCGTCGTCGAGCTCGACCGCATCCTCGCCGGCATGCAGCACGCGTCCGCCCCCGACGAAGAGGCTGATCGACGCGGCGCCCTGCCAGGTGCCGTCCGGCAGGCGCTCTAAGAGGATCGCGCTGAGGTTATCGGCGATCGGCGGCTCCATGGCGCCGATCCACGCGACGAGCGTCGTCACGTCGATGTCGGGACCGGTCATCGCGATGCTTCTGTTCCCAGTGCCCGCTCGATCGCGTCAGCCGCCTCACGCCTCAGACCGGGCGTCACAGCCGCGTAGTGCTGCGCGGTGATCGCGACGCCCGAGTGGCCCAGCGCGTCGCTGACAGTCGCCAGCCCGACGCCCTGCGCGAGCGCCAGCGTCGCATAGGTGTGCCGTAACCAGTGGAACCGCGCTCTCGGCAGCCCGGCCGCCTGCACGGCGCGGACGAAGGCACGGGAGACATTCGGCGGCGCCCACGGCCGGCCCACGATGTCGGTGAACGCGAGCCCCTCACGATCTTGCCAGGCGGAACCCGCGGCCAGCCGCCACTCAGCCTGCCGGATGCGCTGGCGCTGCAGGGCGAGGTGGGCAGTCGCGGGCAGCGGGACCTTGCGCCTGCTCTTGGCGGTCTTCGTCTCGCCCAAGGCGTAGCTGCCGTCGGCCGTCAGGGCGAGCGAGCGGCGCACACTGAGCGTGGCGCTCGCGAAGTCGATGTCCGCCCATTCCAGGCCGAGCAGCTCGCCGAGCCGGAGCCCGGTCGAGACGGCCACGGCGTACAGCGGACCCAGCTCGTCATCGTGCGCGGCGTCGAGCAGTCGGCGGACCTGCTCCGGAGTCAAGTAATCGATCGGGGTGTATGGCACGCGCGGCGGGCGGGCCAGCGCCGCGGCGTTGCGCACCACGAGCCCGTCGCGTTCGGCATCACTGAGGGCGTGGCGCAGCGTGGCGCGGACGTGGCGGATCGTGAGGGGCGACACGCTGCGCCTGCGGCCGCGGGCCTCCCTGCCTCCCTCGGCCCGCGGCCGTCCCGCCTTCAGGAACTCGCCGAGCGCGCGCTCCACGTCAGCAGGGGAGAGCCGGGCCAGCATGATCCTGCCGAGCGTCGGGACAATCCAGAGCCGCACGTGCTGCTCGCGGACATCCCACGTCGAGGGCCTGACACGCGCACGGTCCCGCTCGATCCATGCGGCCAGGAACTCGGCCACGGTGGGCGCCTTGCCCTTGGGGATCGGGACGCCCTGCCGCAGCTCGCGGCGCAGCGCGTCGAGCTTGTCGCGGGTTTCGGCGGCCGTGTGGCCCGAGACGACCCGCCGACGCCGGGTGCCGTCGGGCTCGGTCCAGGTCGCGGCACCGCGCCAGCGGCCATCGGCCGAGCGGTAGACGCTGCCTTCCCCGCGGGATCGGCGGCGGGACTTCGTCGCGGTAGACTTTGCCATCGGTGGCGGTCCTCCTACCAGGACGCGACCTTGACGGCCTCCGGTCCCAAGCCGGGGGCCGTCGCGTCTGTCCGGGAGTGTACGCCTGTTGCTACCGATATGCTACCTAGCTTCGCCGAGCACCCGCCCCGGCTGGCCATTGGCAGGCCAGATTCGTGCGTGAAATGTGGTGCCGAAGCCGGGAGTTGAACCCGGACGAGGTTGCCCTCAACGGTTTTTGAGACCGTCGCGTCTGCCTGTTCCGCCACTTCGGCACGCGTGATTCGTGCTCAGAGCCCGTCCTGTAGTGGCCAGAAACGGCCACCAGCGGCCGTCCGTGGACCCCCGCGTGGGGTCCACGTGGGGTCCACCTCGGGCCCTGTCGCGCGGCCCGAAACCGGGGAGCGGGGGGACCACGAGAAGGAGGGACTGGGCATCACGCCGGCGATCGTACACCGGCGAGGAGGAGGGATCGGGCGCCGGCGACCGGACGACCTGAGCCCTCGGGGCAAGTGCCTGACGCGAGCCGGACTGCGGCGGCTGGGGGGCCGGTGTGCACGATGAGCCACCTCGTCTCGCGGCCACCCGTGCACAGCACGTCATCGCCGACGGCTCCGGGCAAGCGCCGCGACACGCGCCGGCGCCGAGCTCAGGCGCGCCCAGACGGGGACCGCGCACATTCTCGTGGTCTCAACCGTCTCCACGGTACTTCGGGCCGGGGGCGCGGCGGCGTCCGGCCACGCGCGGCAACGCGGGGTCGTGGTGACGGCGCCGGATGACTGGGGCCGTGCGACGGCGGAGTCCCAGGAGTGCAGACGGAGCATCGAGGCGAGCTTCGGATTGGGCGCGCCACCCGACCCGCGGTCACCAGCCGAGCACGGGAACGGCCACCTGGCTCGCTCGAGGCATCCCGGGGCCATCGGCGAGCTGACCCTCGGCTGCAACATGTCTGAGTGTCGGCCCGCACGCGGCGATCCAGCGGACTCGCGCTCGCGGTCGGGCGTCGCGGCGGGACCCCTGCCGGCGTCCCCGGCACGCCGCACGGCCCCGGCACGCCGCACGGCCCCGGCACTGCTACGATCCATTGCCGGTCAGGCCGCCGGCACGCGCAGCCAGAAGCGCGTGCCGCCACCCTCGCGCGCCTCGGCGCCGATGGTGCCGCGGTGCGCTCGGACCCCGGCCGCCGCAGTGGCCAAACCCAGCCCGAAACCCGGCTCGGCGGCGTTCGGGCCCCGCCGGAACGGCTCGAAGAGATGGTCACGGACGGTCTCCGGCAGCCCCGGACCGCGGTCGAGCACCGCCACCACCAGCACCGGGCCGGCCGAGCCGCCGATCTCCCCCCGCGGGCTCGCCCCGGTCGCCCTCGGAAGGGTCGCGGGGGCGGGGCCGCCCTCGACCTCGGCCAGCAGGTCCACCTGCGATCCGGCGGGGCTGTAGAGGATGGCGTTGGTGAGCAGGTTGCTGATCGACTGCTCGAGCCGCACCCGGTCGACCTCGACCGCTCGCTCGCACGCTCGCTGGACGACGGCCACCCGACGCTGCGCGGCGATGGCGGCCGTCCGCACCACGACGGATTCCACAAGCTCGTCGACCCGCACCGGGCGGCGCACGAGCGCCCGTCCATCCGCCTCGGCGGTCGAGAGCTCCAGCAGCGCGGTGGCGAAGTCGCCCAGCCGGACCGCGTCGGCATGGGCGGCGACGATCGCGTCCCGCAGCTCCGCGGTGTCGGCGCCGGGTCGGTCGGCCAGCTCCAGCTCCGTCCGAAGCGCGGCCAGCGGGCTGCGCAGATCGTGCGAGGCGGAGGCCACGAACGCGCGCTGCGCACGCACCCCGTGCTCGAGCCGTTCCAGCATCCCGTTGAGGGTGCGGGCGAGCCGC
>JAJYDP010000526.1 GCA_021777365.1 Chloroflexota bacterium
TGATCCTGCAACTCGCGTAGTCGCTGGTTGTGTGCCGCCCCGAATGACCGAGGACTGCATGGGTTGAGCATGCTGTTCACCCTTACCCCACCTTCCCGCCGATAAAGGTCTTAACCTTCTGGAGGCCGCCCTGCTGGATGACGATCCCGCCGATGGTGCCGCCCATTCCCGCGATACCAGAGCGGTACGCCCACTGCTGCAGCATGTGTGGCCCCCGGATCGCGACCCATGCCCAGGCGAGCATCTCAAGGATCGCCTCGAACGCCCCGAGCGGCTTCGTGCCGACGTCGACCACCACGGTTGCGATGAGCCCATGCAGGGCCAGCCATTGCACCGGCGCGGAGAGCGACAGGATCACCAGGCCCTTCCACCACTGCTGCCAGACACCACCGTCAGGGTTCATCCAACCAAGGGCCACGAGCGGTGCGCCGATCACGTAGATCGCGAGTTCGGCACCGCGTATGAACATCTGCAGAAAGACGACGAAGAGCGCGATCAGCACGACGACCAGCATGAGCGCGATCACCAGTACGTCGAGCCCCGTCTCGCCCGTGAGCCCGTTGACCAGCGTGGCCACCGGATTGAGCGATGAGGCGACCGGTGCCGCCATGAGTGCGCCGCCGAACTGGATGCCCCACGAGAAGACCGCGTAGGGCAGAAAACCGCCGAGCGCGCCGTAGACCATGACACGTAGGAGCGCCTTCGCCCAGTACCCGGTCGCGTCGTTGCCGCTTCCCTCGTTCCAGAGGACGTACTCCGTGAGCGCCTTCCAGGTGATGTAGAGGCCGAGGATGCCGCCGGCGACGGCGGCGGAGACCGCTTCCGCGGAGTGCACCCACGGCGCGTTGGCCATGGCGAGGGAACCATGCGCAATGCTCTGCAAGGCTGCGGACAGCAGCGACAGGAACGGGTTCAGCAGGTAGTGGAGC
The DNA here is from genome assembly GCA_021777365.1 of Chloroflexota bacterium. Next base: position 930 of record JAJYDP010000526.1, read on the forward strand.
AGAATGTCGAGGAGCGCCGAGCTCACGATGCCGCCCATAAGGTCACCTCCCTTAAGCGAGCAGACCCGGCGAGGACGAACCCCGCCGGGCCCGCAATCTAAAGCACGCTGGCGGCGACACCGGTGAGCAGGCTCGCGCCCGCGATGATCGCGGTGCCAACCAGCACCTTCTTGATCGAAGCGGTGTGGTGCGCGACGCTCTGCGGGTCGTCGTTGAGGTTCCGCGCGAGCGCGTGGTAGGCGGTCATAAGGCCGCCGCCTGCCGTGCCGAGCCCACCGACCGCGGTGGCGCCGGACTTGAGCGTGCCGAGGATCGGCGCCGTGATCGTGTTCACGTCCGCGCCCTGCGCGAACGCGGGAGCCGCAACCAGGAGCACCGGCACCGAAGCGGCAACGGCCATGATGGCGATGCTGCCCACACGGGTCCAGTTGATCTTCCGCATACGAAACCCTCCCGTGGATCAATGTCGTGTCTGGATCGCCGCCCCGCGCGGATGGCGGCGACGTGCTGCAGAGCCGGTGATGCTCACCCCCCTTCCCCGGCCCTTAAACGCAGAGAGTGGCAGCCCCATTGGGAGCCGCCACTCTCTGCTCTCTGCCGTCACCAGTCGGGGCCCCGCTCTGGATCCGAGTGCTCTGGGTCCCCGGGTTCCCGCGCCTCAGCGTCTCCGCCGAGGATATCGGCGGGAACCAGGATCAGCTCTGGCAGTGGCCCCTGCCCTCGGGGCCCACCAGGTCGGCTGCCAGCGCCCGCACCATCGCCGCCGGGCCCAGTTGGCCGCCATGTCGGGGGCGCTTCCACCGGCTGCACCTCGGGCTGTGCGGTGCGCTCCTGGATCTCGGGCCAGACCCGCGCCCAGGCGGAGAGGTCCGGCAGCGGCAGCTTCGCGGGAAGCTGCCCGGCTTGCAGCACGAGCGCCTGGCCGAGCGGCCACCTGAGCACCTCCTCCGCCGTCAGGAGGTCGCGCGCCTGCAGACTGTGGGTGGTCGAAGCCGGCCCGACGGTGGCATTCGTCGTCCACCAGGTTACGCGCGGCACCGAGACGTTCTCGGCGGCCACCGTGTACTGGCCGAGCTTGGCCGCAATTTCTCTCGCCGTGTCGATCTCGGCGGTGCGCAGGTAGATCCACGTACTCAAGGAGCCCTTGATCGTGTTCGCAGCCTCGCCGTAGTGCCGCTTCAGCTGCGCGAGGTCCTGCAGCACGAGGGCGAGCCGGATGCCGCGACCCCGGCTCACGGTCACCGTCTTGTCGAAGTCGCGAATCTGCGGCAGGTTGCCGAATTCGTCCAGGAGGAAATTGACCCCGACCGGCAGCCGGCCGCCGTGCTCGTCCGCGAGCGACGCGAGCGCCTGCAGCGTCTGCTGGATGTAGAGGGTCGCGAGAGGGTATCTGGTTGCCCTTTCGTCCGGGATCACAAGGTAAACCGCCGTGGGCTTGCGCCCGATGTCGGCAAGGTCGTGGTCCTGGACAGCGGTAAGCCATGCCGTCTCGTCGTCGCCGAATAGCCGCAGCGCGGTGGCGGCAGTGCCGAGGATCGAAGCGCGCGTCTTTTCGACAGAGAGCGCGACGGGGCCGTACGCCTTCGCGGCTGGGTGATCGACCGGGAACTGCGCGATCAGCTCGTCCAGCTTGCCGCCGCCTGCGCCGCCGCTGAGCAGCGTGGCATAGACGGACGGCATATGGCGCTCCTCGGGCAGCGGCCAGGTCCATGGCTCCTCGCCGTCCTGTGCCTTGCCACCCGCCGGCGGCTTGCCCTGCGCCACGGCCAGGATGAGGGCGGCGACCAGCGCCTCGGCGGAATCGTCCCAGAACGGATCATTGGAATGACTTTCGCGTGACCCGACCAGCAGATGCGCGATGTCCCAGGCTAGGGCGCTCGCGTGATCGCGGCGACCACTGGCGAGCGCGGTCGAGACGGCCTGCACAGGGTTCGATCGCACCGACCTCGAGGGCTCGCGCAGGTCAAAACGGCGCACATCGTAGCCCTGCGCGCGCAGCCAGTCGGCGGTGTGCGCGTAGAGTTCGCTCTTGGCGTCCGTGATGAGCATCGACTCGCGCCGCGCCGATCCGATCACGCCGATGGTCTCCAGCACGACGCCGCGGGTCTTGCGACTGCCTGGCGAGCCGACGATCAGGGCGTGCTGGTCGCTGGAGAGCACCCAGGCGCTCTGGTCAGTCGGCCCCTGTCCGACGTAGATGCCGCTGGGGTTGCTGCCGGACGGCCTGTCGGCGCCCCAGAGGGCAAAGCTTGCCGGCAGCTCTGCGGCCGTGCGCCAGCGTGCGGTGCCGTGCTCGCCCTTGCCGGCGGCGGGCGGGCCACCGTAGCCAGAGCCCCCGCTGCGCCGGCCTCGCCAGACCTGCGCCGAGAGCCAGCCCGCGACGATCAGGGTACCCAGGAGTTCGGCGAGTAGCAGGTCGCGCTGCGAGGCGACGACGGGCCAGCTCGCCCACGGCAGGTAGCCGTGCGAGGCAAGCCAGGCGGACCAGGCGTGCTCGACGGCGTGCAATCGGGTCACGGGTGTCGCGCCGATGGTCGCTCGAATCGGCAGGGCGAGCACCTGCCAAGCTGCGGCGAGCGGTGCAGGCAGGACGAGACCGCCCACGGCAACGGTCACGACGCCGACCACCTGGAGGCGTGAGGCCGTGCTCGAAGCCATCGGGTCACCTCCATCAGTCGTCTTTGATCCAAGCGTGCATCGCCGCCATCTGACGCTCGACGAGGCCGTCAGCCTGGTTCTGCGTACTCTCCCCCGTGGAAGCGGCTACTGCCGGCCTTAGCCGCAGCGCTTCTAGAATCGGGAGAACCATGGCTGCCGTCCGGATGAGGCGGCGAATCGTGTCCGCCGGCGTCTCGTCCTCGGCTTGGAACCCACGGAGCAGCGCGGTGTCCGTCCGCGAAAGCCGGAACCTCAGCCGCATCCCGTCATTCGTGTCCCGCCCGGTGTCTGGCTGTGGAGGCGGACTGGAGGGGCGTCGCGTGCTCAAACTGGCCCGCCTCCTTTACGGTGAGGACCATTCGGTGATCTGGCCGGGCCAAAACTGACGTTCATGGCGCCGTAACACTGCGCGGGGCCTGGGCTGGAGCCCGGCCCAGCATGGCCAGGAACCCGGCCGCGTTCGCAAACGCTGGGTCCGCCATCACCCGCAGACCGGATAGCCTCAGGTGCGGCGCCGCTGCCGCACCGCCTCCCCCCGCGACGAGGAGGGCGACGAGGTAGTCGATGCGGTCTCCCCATGCCCGCTGCAGCTCGGCTTCGACCCTCCCGGCGAGATCGCGGAGAGCATCTTCATAAGCGGGGCGCAGGTCGAGGTCACGGCCGCGCACCGTGATCCGCCCGCCGTTCCCGAGCGTCGTCT
>JAJYDP010000527.1 GCA_021777365.1 Chloroflexota bacterium
CTCGAGGCGTGCCTCGCCCTCCTCGGGGAGCGCCTCGCCGGCCCCCACCCGCGCCAGCCATCCCGACGCCAGCTCGCGCCGCAGCGCCACCAGCGACGGATCGAGCGACCCGTCCGCGTCGACCATGGCCAGTGCCTCCTCGCGCGCGGCCATGGAGAGGTCCCGGTCCGCGGGCAGATCGAGCCGCGCCACCCGCAGCGGCGGCAGCCCGCTCTGCTGCACCCCGAGCAGGTCTCCGGCGCGGCGGAGTCGGAGATCCTCCTCGGCCAGCACGAACCCGTCGCGAGTCTGCGCGACTGCCTCCAGGCGAGCCCGGGCGACGGGGTCCGTGGCGTCGGACACGAGCACGCACCAGGATTGCCACTCGCCGCGGCCGACGCGGCCGCGCAGCTGGTGGAGCTGGGCAACGCCGAACCGATCGGCGTTCAGGATCACCATCACGGTGGCCTCCGGCACGTCCACGCCCACCTCCACCACGGTCGTGCCAACGAGCGCCCCGATCTCCCCGCGCCGGAAGGCATCCATCACCGCGTCACGTTCACGGGCCGGCATCTGTCCGTGCACGATCCCGACCCGGGGCGTCACCGCGGGCAGACCCGCCAGCCGCGCGGCCTGGGGAAGCGCCTCGCGCAGCATGGCGGCCGCGTCCTCCACCGCGATCGTCTCCGCGGCCTCGTCCTCCTCCACCAGAGGCACAACCACGAACGCGCGGCGCGCGGCGGAGAGCTCGCGGGCCACCAGCTGCCACGTCCCCCGTCCCGGCGACGCCGGATCATCGCCAAGGAGCTGGCTGAAGGCCCGGATCCCGGTCCGGATCGGGACGCGTCCGGACGGTGGCGTGCGCAGGTCCGAGACGTCCAGGTCCGCGTAGAACACCTGCGCCAGCGTCTGGGGGATCGGCGTGGCGGTCATCAGCAGCACGTGGGGATTGCGGCCCTTCTGCGCGAGCGCCTCGCGCTGCGCGACCCCGAAGCGGTGCTGCTCGTCCACGACGACCAGCGCGAGATCCCGGAAGCGGACGGCCTCCTGCAGGAGCGCATGGGTGCCGACGACGACGCGGCCGGCGGATGGCGGCACCAGGGCCATCGGCCCGGCGTCTCCCGCGATCAGGCCCAGCACCCGTTCCCGTTCCAGGGCCGGGAGGGACCCGGTCAGCAGCGTCACGCCGTGTCCGAGCGGCTCCAGGAACGCCGCCAGCGTCTCCGCATGCTGCCGCGCCAGGAGGTCGGTGGGGGCGAGGAGCACCGCCTGGCGGCCCGCGTCCGCGACGAAGCAGAGCGCGAGCGCCGCGACCGCGGTCTTGCCGGAGCCGACGTCCCCCTGCAGGAGCCGCAGCATGGGCCGGCTGGACGCGAGATCGCCGCGGATCCTCGTGATGGCCGCCTGCTGGTCGGGCGTGAGCGGAGCGCGGATCGCCCCGTCGCCGGAACCCTGCCGGGGAGGCCCCGTCCTTCCCCGCATCCGCGCACCCAGGACCTCCTCGACGGCCGCCAGCGCCGCGCGGAACCGCGTCTCGGGGATCTCGATCCGGTCGGCGGTGTCGGGGCGCCGCTGGCGATCCCGCGAGATCATCCCCACCTGGAGCGCGAGCAGCTCGTCGAACGCAAGCCGGCGCAGGGCGCCGTCGCGCCGCTCGAAGTCTTCCGGCAAGTGTGCCTGCTCCAGGGCCTCGCCCAGGTCCGGCAGCGCACGGCGCTCGCGGACCGCCGCCGGCAGGTAGTCGTCCAGCGACGCCGCGTGACGCGTGAGCGCATCCCGGATGAGCCTGCGCAGCGCCGGGTTGGTCACGCCCGCGGTGAGCCGGTACACGGGCACGATGCGGCCGGCGTGCAGCGAGCCGGCCTCGTCAGGACCGAACTCCGGGCCCTGGAACTCGGGGACGGGCAGCAGCCCCTTCACGGTGGCGCGCCCGGTGAGCACGAGCCGGTCGCCGGCCCGCACGCGCCGCTCGACGTATCGCCGGCCGTACCAGACCGCGGTCCCCTCGCCGCCCTCGTCATCCCTGAGCTGGGCGGTCACCACCCGCACGCGCCGCCGGAACGTCTGCCCGACCTGCACGTCGATCACCGTCACGCGGGCGCTCACCGGATCGTCGGGCCGTGCCTGCGCGATCCAGCGGAGCGATCGCATCTCCCGGACGTCCTCGTACCGGCGCGGGAGGTGAAACAGGAGGTCCTCGACGGTCACGACGCCGATCCGGCGGAGACGACCCAGGATCGGGCGACCGGCGAGCCCCGCGCGCGTGAGCGGCGTCGCGAGGCGGTCACCGGGCGCCCCGCCGGTCATTCGGCGGCGAGGAGGTATCGGTAGTGCGGCTGTCCTCCGTGGACCAGCTCGACCTCCGCGTCCGGCAGCGCCGCTCGCAGCGACGTCGTGAGCGCCTCCGCCTCCCCGAGGTCCGCGCCGTCACCGTAGTAGACGGTCACCAGCTCGAAGCCGGGACGCAGGGTCGCCACGCCGGCGAGCACCGCGGCCGACCGGTCGGAGTCCGCCGCCACCAGGCCGTCGTCGGGATCGAGCACGATGGTGTGCCCCTTCCGCACCTTGCGGCCCCCGATCTTCGCATCCCGCACCGCGTCCGTGACCTGCAGTGTCTGGATGCTTCGCGCCGCGGCCAGCATGGCCGCGGCGTTCGCCTCGGCGTCGCGGGCGGGCTCGTAGGCGAGCAGCGCCGCGAAGCCCTCCGGGGCGTTGCGCGTGGGCACCACCACGATCCGCGTGTCCCGAGCGAGGGCGGAGGCCTGCTGCGCCGCGAGCTTGACGTTCGGGTTGTTGGGCAGCACCAGCACCTCGTCCGTGCACAGTCCCTGCGCCGCCCTGAGGAGCTCCCCGGCCGAGGGGTTCGCGGACTGGCCGCCGCCCACCACCTGGGCCACGCCGAAGCTCCGGAGGATCGCGACGATCCCGTCCCCGGAAGCCACCGCCACGATCGGCGGTCCGGCGTGGGGGACGCGGTCGTGCGCGATGCCGACCTGTTCATGGCCCGGGCCGTGCCCGTTCCCGCCGTGCGCGAACGGGCCGGGATGCGCCCCGGTGCCCGCCTCTACCAGGACGGCGGCGGCCACCGCGGCTCCCGTCGTCTCCGGGACGCTCGACGTCGCCGTCGCGACCGTCCCTCCATACTGGCCATGGCCGCTGCCGGCCGCCAGCTCCCGTTCCTGCCCGAGACCCGTGGCGGCGCCCGTCCCCGTGAAACCGTGAGCCCGCGCCTCCCGGGCCTCGCGGGCCTGCCGGTCCAGGTTCTCCACGCTGACGTGGCTGAGCTGCCCGAGCGAGAGTCCGTAGCCGATCACCAGGTCGGGTCGCTCGTTGTGGACGTGCACCTTGACGGCGCGCGAGTCCCCGGCGACCAGGACCGACTCGCCGAGATCGGCGAGTCGCCCGCGGATGGCGTCGAGGTCGAGGGCGTGGCCGATCGGCGGGACCACCAGGAACATGGTCTCGTACCCGAACCCCTCGTCGGCGCTCGCGATGACCGCCGCGGGATGCGCCGCCTCCCCGGCCGCCATCTCGGCCGGCGCCGTGCGGCCCAGGGTCGACCTGAGCGCGCCCTGCAGGATCCGGTAGAGCCCCTCCCCTCCCGCGTCCACCACGCCCGCCTCGCGAAGGACCGGCAGCAGCGACGGGGTGCGGGCGACGGCCTGTTCCGCGGCCTCGACGGCGGCACCCAGGACGGCCTCCATGTCCGGGTCGTGCTCGGCGGCCGACACGGCGGCGGCGGATGCCTCCCGGACCACCGTCAGGATCGTCCCCTCCACGGGCCGCAGGACCGCGCTGTGCGCCGTCTGGCTGCCGGTGGCCAGGGCGTGCGCCAGGTCCAGCGGGCCCATGCGCGGACGGCCGGCGAGCGCGTGAGCCATCCCGCGCAGGATCTGCGAGAGGATCACACCGCTGTTGCCGCGCGCCCCCATGAGCGCCCCGTGGCTGATCGCCGCGGCCACCGTGCCCACGTTGCGCTCGTCGGCCGGGATCCCCTCGGCCTCGGCCAGCGCCGCCCGCAGCGTGGCGAGCATGTTCGAGCCGGTGTCGCCATCCGGCACGGGGAACACGTTCAGCGCGTTGATCGCCTCGGCGGACTGTTCGAGCGTCGCGAGCGCCCCGCGGAACGCGTCGAGCAGCCCGTCACCGTCGGCGCCCCGCCGGCTCACTCGGGCACGGCTCCCGTCTCCGTCTTCGCGGCGCGCCGCACCTGCAGTCCGCCGACGTGGATCACCAGGCTGTCGACGTCGCGGCCCAGCGCCTGGTGAAGCGCGTAGCGCACGGCGGACTCCACGTTGCTGGC
>JAJYDP010000528.1:0-954 GCA_021777365.1 Chloroflexota bacterium
GAGAGGCCCGCGCGGCGGGGAGCCGCCCGGCGCACCAGCTCGGCCAGGGCCACCAGGTCGCCGCGGGCCGCGGACTCGCCGAGGTCGTCGACCGCGGCGGTGGGGGGTTGCGCGGCGCCGGGCGCGGGCGAGGGGGGCCGGGGGCCGGGGCGGAGCAGCGCCAGAGGTGTAGGCTCGGGACCAAGCTCGCGCACCTCGGCGCCGCGTCGCCACCACGCCCGGCGCCGACCCGTCGTCGTGGCGACGTCACGCTCCAAGTCGAGGATCAGGGCGGTGTGCTCGTCGACACCGAGGATGGCCGTCTCGGGGGCCAGTTCGGCTTCGAGGAGGGCCAGGCGGCGCTCGCCGAGGTAGCAGCGTGAGGTGTCGTGGTCCCGACCCTCGGCATTGTCCCAGTGGGGGATCACGGCACAGTCGAGGCCCACGCGGCCGAGCAGGTCCAGCCCCGGTAGCCAGGCGGGGTCGGCCCCGGCCTTGTAGATCTCGTAGATCGGGGCGCACAGGCGCCCGAGGGTCACGGAGGCGGCCGAGGCGAAGCACAGGGCGGCCCCGTGGCCGAGCGCTCGGGCCAGGTCGTCGACCAGGGCGAGGGGCGTCCACTGGTCGCGGGCGTAGGAGGGGCTGCCGGGCCCGGCGAAGACGTAGTCGGCCCGCGCCACCTGGTCCTTGACCAGCTGGCGCTGGAGGGGGGTGGCGGCCGCGTAGCGGGGCAGCGAGGCGACCTCCAGGTCGACGTGGAGCGAGGTGGCAAAGAAGGCCACCAGCTTGGCCGTCATCTGGGCGACGTTCTCCTGGAACCCGTAGGTCGAGTCCAGCAGGACCGCCCGGGGCGCGTCGTAGCGCGCGAGGAGTCCGCGATGGACCCGGACCATGCCCGGGGCGGTCTCCCCGGACCCCAGCAGCGCGATGACGCCGGTCGACACACCCGCAGCGTACTGGCCACCTGGCGGGTCG
>JAJYDP010000528.1:964-4279 GCA_021777365.1 Chloroflexota bacterium
AAACAGGTTGAGGAAACGACGCTCGGGAGGTCACCCATGACCGGTCATCTGTTCGCACATCGACTGCGCAGTGTTCTCGGGGCGGTGATCGCGGCGGGCACGCTGTTGACGACCGGCCTCGCGGGCATCGCGGGGGCGTCTGAAGCGACGGGCGTCTCGATCTCCGCGACGGGCACGGGCAGCCCGGGCAACGTCGGCGTCACCCTGGCGGCGAATCCGTATCAGGGCACCTTCACCAGCCCGGCGTACCAGTGGTACGACTGCACCAGTGCTGTCACGGCGGGATTGAGCCTGTCCGGTTACACCTGCACCGCCATTACGAAGAACGGGGATCCGACGTACGGCACGAGTGCGTCGTACACGGTGGCATCAGGGGACAATGCGTACTACGTCACTGTTGAAGTCACCGACACTGTGAGTGCTGGCGTTCAGGACACCTTTGTGGCGGCCTCCTACTACGCCACGACGCTCGCCGTATCGATCGGAGGCACGGCCAACGTCGGTCCCCAGGGCTCGGCCAACGCGCTGACCGCCACGGCCTCCGGGGACACGGGGTCGGTGGCGGGGTACAGCTACACGTGGTACCGCTGCACGTCGCCCACCTCGGCCGGTCTGCTGGCCACGCTGGCGACCGTGCCCCCGTCGTGCACCGCCCTTGGGGCGGCCTCGGCCATGGAGGCGACGAGCACGTACATCCTGCAGCCCGCTGACTTCGGTAACTACGTGACCGTCGTGGCGGAGGACTCGACGTTGATCTGGACGGCCGTGGCCACGTCGACGCTGCTGGTGACCGAGTCAGCACCCGTTGCCTCCCCGAACGCTCTTGCCATCAGTCCGTCCGGCACCAACGCGGGGACGACGGTGTCCCTGAGCGGGACGACCGACTTCACGAACCTCTACAACACGACCGCGACCTACCAGTGGTACGACTGCACGTCGCAGGTAAGTGCCGCGTCCCTGTCCCTGTCTCTGGCGAGCGGGTGCACCGCCATCACCGGCGCCACCGGCGCTTCGTACACGCTGGCGGTGAGTGACGCGAACCTCTACGTGCTGGCCCAGGTGACCGAGACCAACGCCAGTGGGTCGGCGACCGAGTACTCGGCCTCGACCACCACCTCGGTGGTCGTGGCCGCCCCGAGCGAAGGGGCTCCTCCCTCGCTGGACTACGTGTCGCCCACGCAGATCGGCATTGGCTCCCTGGGCACGTGGACTGGGATTCCGGCACCCACCTCGGCGACGGTGACCTGGTACCGCTGCACGTCCGACATCGTCCCCGGGCCCGTCACGAGCCTGCCGGGCACCTGCGCGCCGATCTCGAGCTTCACCGCGTCGAGCTCGACTCCCGGCTGGACCCTCGCCAATTACACACCCAACACGTACACGTACACGCTGACGTCGGCCGATGTGGGTCGCTGGATCATCATCGGGGTCCAGGCGAACAATGGCGTCGCCTCCACGACGACGGCCTACTCGACGTCGCCGAGCGAGTTCACGGGCACCCCGCCCTCGACGGCCGTGGCGCCGGCGGTGAGCGGGAGTCCGACGGTCGGCGAGACCGTCTCGGTGAGCCAGGGGACCTGGACCGGCGTGCCGCTGCCCACGACCTTCACCTACGCGTGGTGGGACTGCACATCTAACACTGTTCCGACTTCGACCGGGCAGACTGCCTCGACGCTCCCCACCGCCTACTCCGCCGACAGCTGCATCTCGCTGGGCCAGACCGCCTCCTCGTGGACGCTGCCCGTGTCGGTGGGCGGTCACCCGCTGGCGGGAACGTACCTCGTCGGTGAGGTCTCAACCAACAACGGGGCGGGCACCTGGAGTTACTTCGCCTTCTCCACCGCCGCGGTTGCGGCGGCTACGAACTCGACTGCTGGAACAGTGACGCTCTCGAGCAACGTGAACGGGGTCTACACCGCGACGCCGAGTGGCTTCAACGGCCATCCCGCGCCCACGACCTTCGCTTACGCGTGGTGGGACTGCACAACTTCCGTCGGCGGGGCCTTCTCGGCAACTTCGCCGACGATGACGAACTGCACGTCGTCGGCCACCAGCACCAACACGAGCACCCACGCGGTCACTGCGAGTGACGTGACACACTCCAGCGGCGGCGGCTTGGTCGTGGTGGTGGCGGCGACATCGATTGCGGGTACGAGCTACGCCTTCAGTTCGGACGCGCAACTCGTCCCGGCCCTGACGCCAGTGAGCCTCTCGGTGACCGGGCAGGGATCCCAGGCGACGCCCTTCGTGGCCACGGCCGTCTGGACTGCCATCCCGGCGCCGAGCATCACCTACTCGTGGTACCAGTGCAACACGTCTACCCCTGTCAGCGTGACGGGCGTGTGCGTCGGCCCCGTGGCGTACGGCTCGACCTACACGCCGACCACGTACAACGCCAGCTACGCCTACGTGGTCGTCGTGGCCAGCGCGACCAACGCCTCGGGAGCCTCGGGCGCCTCGGTAACGAACACCCAGGTCAGTACCGGGCTCCAGATCGCGACGCAGGCGCCGGCCAACGTCGTGCGTCCGAGCGTCCCGGCCACGGCGACGACGTCGACGCCACTGATCGCCTCGCGCGGCACGTGGCTCGGCGTGCCGCTGCCCTCGTTCACCTACCAGTGGTACGTGTGCACGACGAAGATCGCGAGTCCGACCTCGGGCATCGCGGCCCCCGCGACGTGCAGCGCCATTACGGGAGCCACGTCGCTGTCGTACCTGCCGTCGGGCAGCTACGTCGGTGACTACTTCCTGATCGAGGTGACGGCCAGCAATGGCGTCTCCTCGGGCGGCAGCCAGTCGGTGAGCGTGTTCTCCGCCTCCACCGCGTCGCCGCTGGTCTCGACGCTGTCGGTGTCGTCGGTTACGATCACCGGGACTGCCACCGTGGGCTCGACGCTCACGGCATCGGCGTCGGTGATCTCCCAGGGGACGTACGCGACGAGTTACCAGTGGTACTCGTGCTCCACGTCGACGACGGCCGGAGTCGCCATGCCCTACTACTGCACCCCCATCGTCGGGGCCACCGGCCAGAGCTTCGTGCTGACCGTGAACCAGACCAGTGACTACGTCTCCGTGCTGGTGACCGTCAGTGCGAACGGCACAACGGCGACGGGCATTGCGCCATCGACCGCTCTGGTGACCACCAACATTCCCGGTGCCCCCACCGGGGTGACCGCGATCGCGGGTGCCGGTCAGGCGACCGTCTCGTGGAACGCACCGAGCACGGGCCAGCCGCCGACCTCCTACACGGTGACCACAACGCCCGGTGGGGCCACCTGCACGGCCACCACCTCGCGCACCTGTGTGGTCACCGGA
>JAJYDP010000529.1 GCA_021777365.1 Chloroflexota bacterium
ACCGGTGGCATGTCGAGGAAGGTGGGCAGCAGGTAGTCGGTGAAGGAGGCGTTCTCGATCCGCCCCTCGCGGAGGCGCACCTCCTCGAACAGCGCCAGCCCCAGGCCCTGCGCGGATCCGCCCTCGATCTGTCCCTCGACGCCGCGCGGGTTCATCGCACGTCCCACGTCCTGCACCGCGGCCAGCTGCACCACCCGTGCCAGGCCGAGCTCGTCGTCCACCTCCACCACCGCCCGCTGGGCACCGAAGGCGAACATGACGTGCGGGTCTCCCTGGCCACGCTCGTCGAGCGGGGTCGTCTGCCGGTGCCGGAAGACTTCCCTCGCCTCCAGCGGCGGATCCAGGAACTCGGCGATCTCGCCGAGCTGAGCCTCGCCGGCAAACACGCGACCCTCTGCCAGCCGGAGCGGCCCCCCGGGATGCATCCCGGCCGCGCGGGCCGCCACGCGGTCGAAGAGACGCCCGCGGAGCGTGGCGCACGCGGCGGCCACCGCGCCACCGGCCATGACGGTCTGGCGCGACGCCGAGGTGGAGCCGGCCGACCCGATCTGGGTGTCGGGCTGCCGGGCGACCACGTCGTCCACCCCGAGCTCGGTGCGGACGATCTGCGCCAGGACCGTGTGCAGCCCCTGCCCGACCTCGACGGCGGCGGTGTGGATCGTGGCCAGCGGTCCCCGGGCCCCGCGCTCGAGGCGCACCTCCGCCTCGCACGAGTCGTCGAACCCGTCGCTGTAGGCGATGTTCTTGTAGCCGAGCGCGAACCCCACGCCGCGCCGCACGTGCTCACCACGGCCGACGTTCCCGGCACCTCCGGGCAACGTCACCGGGTCCCGGTCGTCCGGCGGCACGTCCGGTGGCATGGGGAGCGCCGCGCACCGCTCGATCACCTGGAGGGCAGGCGCCGAACCGTGGATGACCTGCCCGGTGGGGAGCACCGACCCGGTGTGCAGCGCGTTCTTCGCGCGCAGCTCCACGGGGTCCATGCCCAGGGCGGCCGCCAGCCTGTCCATCTGGCCCTCGTGGGCGAAGCACACCTGGACCGCCCCGAACCCTCGCATGGCGCCGGCCGGCGGGTTGTTGGTGTACACGGCCGTCCCGTCGATCAGCGCGTTGGGCACCTCGTACGGGCCGGCGGCGAAGGTGGATGCGTTGAGGATCACGGCCGGGGACGACGACGTGTAGGCGCCGGCGTCGATGACCAGACGCACATGGGCGCTCACCAGTGTGCCGTCGCGGCGGGCGCCCGTGCGGGCCCAGATCCGCGCGGGGTGGCGGTGCACGTGGCCGTAGAAGGACTCCTCGCGGCCGTAGGACATCTTCACCGGGCGGCCCGTGGCGAGCGCCAGCAGGCTCGCGTGGATCTGCATGTGCACGTCCTCGCGGGACCCGAACGCTCCGCCCACGCCGGCGCAGTAGAGGCGGACCTTCTCCTCCGGGAGGCCGAGACACGGAGCGACCTGGGCGCGATCGACGTGGAGCCACTGAGTGGAGACGTACAGGTCGATGCCGCCGTCGCCGGCCGGGATCGCGAGCCCCGCCTCCGGCCCCAGCGGCGCCTGGTCCTGCATGCCCACCTCGTAGTAACCCTCGACCCAGACATCGGCCCGGGCGTCCGGGTCGCCATGCACGATGTGGACGTGCCGCAGGACGTTGCCCAGATCGCTCACCTTCGGGGCGCCCGGCTGCAGCGCCGCCTCCATGTCGGTGACCGCGGGCAGCGGCTCGTAGGCCACCCGGACCGCCGCGGCCGCGAGCCGGGCATGCTCAGGATGGTCGGCCGCCACCACGGCCACCGGCTCGCCGGCATACCGGACGACATCCCACGCCAGGACCGGCTGGTCGGCGTACTCCAGCCCGTAGGTGCGTTTGGCCGGGAGGTCCCCCGCGGTCAGCACGCTGCGCACGCCCGGCATCGCCAGCGCCTCCGACGTGTCGATCGAGCGGATGCGCGCGCTGGGATGGGGGCTCCGGACGGTGGCTCCGAAGAGCATCCCCTCAGTCCACAGGTCGCTGCCGTAGACGAAGGACCCGAGCACCTTGGGAACGCCGTCGATGCGCGGCGCCGATGTGCCGACACGACCTCCGGCCTGGGCCACGTCCGCTCCGCGGGTTGCGGTCTGCATCGTCATCGGCCTCCTTCGCCCCGCCCGTCGATGCGGCGGGCAACCCGGTGGGCGTCCGCCGCCAGCACCGCCTCGTCGGCGGTCGAGAGGGTCCCGTCCCGCACCACGAACCTGCCTTCCACCAGGAGATGCCGGACCCGCTGCGGGAAGGCCAGGACCAGGCCGGCCACCGGATCGGCCTCGGTCCCGGCGCTCGCCAGGCCGGTCACGTCGAACAGCGCCACGTCTGCCCGCTTGCCGGCCTCGAGGGAGCCCAGGTCCTCGCGGCCGAGGCACGCCGCGCCGCCGCGGGTGCCGAGCCGCAGGACCTCGCGCACGCCCATCGCCCCGGGGCCGCCCCGGCCACGTGCCACCAGCAGGGCCTGGCGGACCTCGCCGAGCAGGTGGCCGCCGTCGTTCGACGCCGACCCGTCGACCCCGAGCCCCACCGCCACGCCGCCGTCGAGGAGCTCCCGGACGGGCGCCACGCCGGAGCCGAGTCGCAGGTTCGAGGTGGGGCAGTGCGCGATGGCGGTGCCGGTCGCGGCCAGCGCGGCGATGTCCTTCCCCGAGAGGTGCACCGCGTGGGCGAGCCAGACGTCGTCCCCGAGGAATCCCAGGCGCTCGAGCAGCTCGACCGGGCGACACCCGAAGCGCTCCAGGCAGAAGGCCTCTTCGTCCGCGGTCTCGGCGATGTGCGTGTGGAGTCGCACCCCGAGGCGGCGGGCCAGCCCGACCGACTCTCGCATCAGCCGTTCGCTGGCCGAGAACGGCGAGCACGGCGCGATCGCGATGCGCAGCATGGCGCCCGGCAACGGGTCGTGGAACCGCTCCACCGCTCGCGCAGTCTCGTCGAGGACCGCGTCGATGTCCTGCACGACCTCGTCCGGTGGAAGTCCGCCCCGGGACGCCCCCAGGTCCATCGAGCCTCGGGTTGGGTGGAACCGCACGCCCAGCGACGCCGCAGCCTCGATCTCGGCCTCGAGGAGGTCCCCGGCCCGGGCCGGGAAGACGTAGTGGTGGTCGGTGGACGTGGAGCAGCCTGAGAGCGCGAGCTCGGCGAGCCCGGCCGCGGCCCCTGTCCGAACCCACTCGGCGTCGACGCCGGCCCATACCGGGTAGAGCTCGGTGAGCCAGCCGAACAGGCCGTGCTGCTGGGCGCGCGCCCTGGTGAGCGTCTGGTACAGGTGGTGGTGCGTGTTCACCAGGCCGGGAATCGCCACGCACCCGCGGCCGTCGAGCGTCTCGGCACCCGCGACGGCTTCGGCCGGCGGGAGGCCCGCGCCCACCCAGCGGATCACGCCGTCCTCGATCAGGATCGATCCGCCGGGCAGCTCGGTGCCCGCGTCGTCCATGACGACCACGGACTCGCAGCCGGAGACGAGGAGCCTGCTCATGCGGCCCCGTCCCGCATCCGGTCGGCCGCCAGGCGCACCGCGTCGAGGATCTTCTGGTAGCCGGTGCACCGGCACAGGTTCCCCGAGAGCGCTTCCCGGATGACCTCCTCGGGCGGCTCCGGATCCCGCCGCAGCAGGTCGGTGGTCGCCACCACCAGGCCAGGCGTGCAGAACCCGCATTGCACCGCGCCCGCGTCCAGGAACGCCTGCTGCACCGGGTGCAGCAGGCTCTCGCCGGCCAGCGACTCCACGGTCTCCACGCGCCGGCCCTCGGCCTGCGCCGCGAGGACCAGGCAGGAGCAGACCATCTCGCCGTCGAGCCACACCGAGCAGGAGCCGCACTCTCCCTGCTCGCAGGCGTTCTTCGAGCCGAGCAGGCCCAGGTCGTCGCGGAGCATCGACAGCAGGCTGGCGCCCGGCCACACGTCGGCCTCGCGCCACTCTCCGTTCACGTCCAGTCGCACCAGCATGTCGTTGCCCCTTCCTCGCTGCGCCTCGCTCGCGGTCCCTCAGCCCGCCACGGCTCGACGATCCGCCAGCGCCCACGTCAGCGCCCGCCGTGCGAGCACGCCGCAGGCGTGGCGCCGGTATGCGGCCGTGCCCCGCACATCGTCGATGGGGCGCGCAGCGGCGGCCGTCAGCTCCCCGAAATGCGTCACCGCGTTCTCCGGAACGGCCGCTCTCGGATTGGACCAGGCGCCGGTCTCCTCGAGCACGCCGGCCCCAAACGCCTCGGCCTCAGGGGCCCGAAGGATCGTCGGGCCGACAGAC
>JAJYDP010000009.1 GCA_021777365.1 Chloroflexota bacterium
CGCGCGGGTCGTCCGGCAGCACCACCGCAGTGACTTCCTGTGGGTCCGCGTCCTGGACCCGGAGGCCGTGCTCGCCGCCCGGCGGTACACCGCGCCCGGCCGCGTGGTGCTGGAGATCGCGGATCCGCTCGGGTACGCGGAGGGGCGCTTCGAGCTGGATGGCGGACCGGATGGGGCCGCCTGCCGGCGGACCACGGCGCCCGCCCAGCTCCGGCTGGACGCGCAGGCGCTCGGCGCGGTCTCGCTCGGCGGCGTCTCGCTGCGCACGCTCGTGCAGGCCGGACGCGTGGAGGCGCTCGATCCCGGGGCGCTCGCGACCGCGGACGCCATGCTGCGCTCGCCGGTGGCGCCATGGTGCTCCACCTGGTTCTGAACATCAGCCGGACCGTTGACGGCGGCCCGGCTAATTCCGATAATATCGGTCGGGATTACGGGCCAACCGGCGGCGCAAGCCGCCGGCGCGTCCCCGGTCCGCAATCCCATCGCGCCGACACGCGCGACCACCGCACCTTCACCCGTCGGCGCCGGCACAGCGCCAGGGAGATCGCATGACCGTCTTGCGCGAGCAGGTCTCGAACGACCGCTCGAAGTTCGACTTCAAGGACGAGATCGTCTATCTCGCGGAGACCCGGCGCGGTCTCTCCCGGGAGACCGTCGAGGAGATCAGCCGCTACAAGAACGAGCCGGAGTGGATGCTGCAGTTCAGGCTGCGCGCCTACGACCACTTCGTGAAGCGCCCGATGCCGAACTGGGGCGGTGACCTGTCCCGGATCGACTTCGACCGGATCGTCTACTACCGCAAGCCCTCCGAGCGCGAGGAGAAGTCCTGGGACGACGTCCCGGAGCAGATCAAGGCGACGTTCGAGAAGCTGGGGATCCCGGAGGCCGAGCGCAAGTTCCTCGCCGGCGTGGGCGCGCAGTACGACTCCGAGGTGGTCTACCACTCGGTGCGCGAGGAGCTCTCGAAGCTCGGCGTGGTCTTCATGGGGACCGACCAGGCGCTCCAGGAGTACCCGGAGATCTTCCGCCGATACTTCGGCACGGTGGTGCCGCCCGAGGACAACAAGTTCGCCGCGCTCAACAGCGCGGCCTGGTCGGGCGGGTCGTTCGTGTACGTCCCGAAGGGCGTGGAGGTGCCGCTCCCGCTCCAGGCGTACTTCCGCATCAACGGCGAGAACACCGGCCAGTTCGAGCGCACCCTCATCGTGGTGGACGAGGGCGCCAAGGTGCACTACATCGAGGGCTGCACCGCGCCCATCTACGCCACCGACTCCCTGCACGCGGCGGTGGTGGAGGTCATCGCGCTGCCGGGCTCCAAGGTGCGCTACACGACGATCCAGAACTGGTCGAACGACGTCTACAACCTGGTCACCAAGCGGGCCCACGCGCACGAGAACGCGACCGTCGAGTGGATCGACGCCAATACGGGCTCCCAGCTCAGCATGAAGTACCCGAGCATCTACCTTCGCGGGCGGGGTGCCACGGCGGACATCATCTCGGTGGCGGTCGCGGGCCGCGGCCAGCACCAGGACACCGGTGCCAAGGCGATCCACCTGGCCCCCGACACGCGCAGCCGGATCGTCAGCAAGTCCGTCTCGAAGGATGGCGGGCGGGCCACGTACCGGGGCAACGTGCGGGTCGCGCCGGGGGCGACGAACGCGGTCACCAGCGTGCGCTGCGACGCCCTGATGCTGGACGACCAGAGCCGCAGCGACACCTATCCCTACATCGACATCCAGGAAGACGACACCACGATGACCCACGAGGCCACCGTCGGGAAGATCAGCCAGGACCAGGTCTTCTACCTGATGAGCCGCGGGCTGACCGAGAACGAGGCGCAGAACCTCATCGTGCAGGGCTTCCTCGAGGTCTTCACCAAGGAGCTCCCGATGGAGTACGCGATCGAGTTCAACCGGCTCGTCCGCCTGGAAATGGACGGCGCGCTCGGATGACCGTCTCCGCCACCGCCGGCGCAGCCGCCGGCTCCCCGCTCGGCCTGGCCGCCGAGCCGTCCCCGCGCGACCGCTCCCGCGAGCTGGGCGAGCCGGCCTGGCTGACCGACGACCGGATGGCCGCGCTGGCCCTCGCACACGAGCTGCCGGTCGAGTCGAACCCGCTCTTCAGCTCGTACGTGGACCTGCGCCCGGTCCGCTTCGGCGAGATGGCGGCATACGAGCGCACGGGCGAGGCGCCGCAGGTCTCCGCCGCGGTCCCCGAGGGAGCGTCGGCGCTGCTGGAGGTGCGCGACGACGTGGTGGTGGCCCGCGGGCTCAGCCCGCAGGCTGCCGGCGCGGGCGTGATCGTCGACACCTTCGAGCGCGTCCTGCGCCGAGACCCCTCCCTGCTGCGCCGCCTGCTCGAGGGTGGCGCCACGCTGCCCGCGGACGACCGGTTCGCGCAGGCCGCCCGTGCCGGGTTCTCGGCAGGCGTGCTGGTGCACGTCCCCGACGGCGTCGCCCTGGAGGGGCCGATCGTGATCCGCTGGGCGCAGGGGGAGCCGGGGCGCGCGCACCTGACCCGGACCCTGGTGTCGCTCGGCCGCGACGCCCACGCAGCCCTCCTCGAGGAGCAGGTCGCATCTGCCGACGGCCGGGACGGCGCCCCGCAGTCCCTGTGGGTGGGCACCACCGAGGTGGTCCTGGAGCCGGGTGCCACGCTCGACGTGGCCGGGCAGGAGGACTTCGGGCTCAACACCGTCTCGCTGGTCACGCGCCACGCGACGGTGAGCGAGTCCGCCTCCCTCCACTGGGCCCTCGCGGTGGTCGGGGGCGGCTACGTGAAGAGCCGCATCGACAACGTCCTGGAGGGGCGCGGCGGCAGCGTGCACCAGGCGGAGATCGCCTTCGCCGGCGGTGACCAGCGCTTCGACCTGACCAGCTACACGCGGCACCGCGGCCAGGACACCACGGGCGACCTCCTCAGCAAGGGAATCTTCCAGGGCGCCAGCCGGGGCTTCTTCAAGGGCCTGATCGACATCGAGCGCTCGGCCAGGGGAACCGACAGCTTCCTCGGCGAGTTCTCCATGCTGCTCGCGAAGAAGGCCCGCTCGGTGGCCATCCCGTCGCTGGAGATCGACCAGCCGGACGTGCGGCGCGCCAGCCACTCCAGCTCGGTGGGCCCCGTGGACGAGGGCCAGATCTTCTACCTGATGAGCCGGGGGATCTCCCGGGACGTCGCGCGCAAGTTCATCGTGCTCGGCTTCCTGGAGCCGGTGGTGGCACGCATCCCGCTCCCGGCGGCGCAGGACCGCCTGCGCGGCCTCCTCGACCGCAAGTGGATCCCGGGTCCCGCATGAGCCGCCTGGTCGACGTGGCGGGGCTCGACGACGTCCCGCCCGGCACCATGCTGATGGTCCAGGTCGACGACACGAACATCCTCCTCGTCAACCTGGAGGGCATCGTCCGCGCCGTCCAGGGCACCTGCTCGCACGAGTACTTCGAGCTGGACCGGGGCTTCCTGACCGGCGACTCGGTGACCTGTGCCCTCCACCTCTCCCGCTTCGACCTGGCGACCGGCGAGGCGCTCGACCCGCCCGCCGAGGTGCCGCTCCGGACCTACCCGGTGCGTGTGGCGGACGGCCGGATCTCGCTCGAGCTCCCGGAGGGGCCCGTCCCCGTCAACGAGTAGCGGCGGGCAGCGGCGGCGGACGCGGCGCCCCGCCGGGCCCGCGTCCCCTCGGAGGTCCCCCTGCCGCCCGTACCAGCGCGCCGCTCGTCGGTTGCGGCCGGGGCCCTGCGCTATGGCACGAGCGTCATCCGCTGCGTCGCGGCACGGTCGACGGCCGCCTGCGTGAAGGGGAGCGGCACGTCGCGGTTTGCCAGCCAGTCGCCGATCAGGTCCCCGTAGTGCGTGTCGAAGGGGACGCCCGACTGGCCGGTCGTCTGGATGATCGACGCCCCGTCCAGGTCGCCCATGTCGATGACGAACCGGTACGAAGGCCCGGCGACGGTCGCGAAGAGCGTCCGCAGCCCGGAGGCGTCGGTCCCGGGGACCGGCGTCGGGTTCGTGGCGTACGGGTCGGCGTAGGCCACGGACAGGTCGAAGTAGGTCTGGTCGATCGCCTCGGGCGCGCCGGCCACCGGGTAGGGGCCTCGGTCGAAGATCGCCTCCAGGGGACCGATCCCCGAGGAGCCCAGGCTGGGTTCCTGGAAGGTCACCGTGTGGAGCCTCCCCCAGGTCCAGCCGGAGGGATCGCCGAAGGCACTGCGCAGGTCGGCACCCGCCTGGTCGAGGGCCCGCGCGATGACCGTGTCCCGCGTCTCCACGGTCGGCGTGGACGGGTCGTCCCACCAGGTGCTGGTGGGCTGTCCCAGCAGGTCGATCAGCACCTCCGCCGAACGCTCCGTGCCCACGAAGAGCCGCGCCAGCCCGGCCTTGCCGGTCGCGCCCAGTCGCGGATCGAAGACGTCCCGCAGAAGGTGGTAGACGAACTCGGTGTACGGCGCGCACCCGGTGGACCCGACGTCGCAGAAGTCGTCCCATGCGCGGATGCGCGCGAGGACGGTCCGGCCGTCGGCGGTGGCGGGGGCGATGGACGAGGACGCGAGGGCAGCCTGGAACGGCTTCGCCTGCAGCACCAGCGTGTCGCCCTGGATGACGTGCATGTCGGCCGTGGTGAGCTTCGGCGTCCCCTGGAGCAGCTGGATGATCCGCTCTGCCCGGTAGCCGGGCGACCAGTCCTTGCCGATGAAGTAGGGGAAGCGCGAGTCGACGGCGGCGTTGTTCGCGGAGGCGATGATCCCCGACGGCGGGTCGTACAGGTACGGCAGCCTGTCGAAGGGGATGAACCCGGTCCAGTCGTGGGCGCCGTCCCAGCCGGGAACCGGCATGCTCCCGTCGCCGGAGGCGCGGATGGGCACCAGGCCCGGCATCTGGTAGCCGATGTTGCCCGCGACGTCCGCGTAGACCACGTTCTGTGACGGCGCGTCGAAGGTCCGCAGCGCGTTCCGGAACGAGGTGAAGTCAGTGGCGCGATCGAGGGCCAGGATCGACTGGAAGGTCCGCTGCGCCTGCGACGTGGCGGTCCACTCGAGCGCGTAGACCACGCCGGGCTGACCCAGCCCGCCGCCACCGCTCGCCGCGGGCTTCAGCACGTCCTCCACGTCGCTGATCACGGGCCCATGCACCGTGGAGCGGACCGTCAGCGTGACCGACGGCGCGCCCGCGACCTTGATGACCTCGGTCCGCGTGGTGAACGGCAGGTACTGGCCCTTGTAGAGGTAGCGGCTCGGGTCGGCCGGGTCCGGCTTCTCCATGAAGAGGTCCTCGACGTCGGGGTTCACGTTGGTGAAGCCCCACGCGATGCGGTCGTTGTGGCCCAGCACGACGCCCGGAGCGCCGGGGAAGCTGACGCCCGACACGTCGTAGGGGCACGCGGCGCTCACCGGCCGGCAGTGGAGACCGATCATGTACCAGATCGACGGCATCATCACGCCCAGGTGCGGGTCGTTCGCCAGGATCGGGTGGCCGCTCGCGGTGTGGGCGCCGGAGACGACCCAGTCGTTGGACCCGAGGCCCGCCGGCCCTGCCGCGCCCGGGGCGGTGAACCCGGCGACCTGGGAGACCTGGTCGCCGATGGCCGCGACATCCAGGAGCCCGGCGCTGGCGGCGTCCGCGATGCCCGCGGTTGCGGGCGCGGTGGCGTTGCCCGACCCGCTCTGTCCGGCGGCGTTGCCGGTCGCCGTCGCCCCCGTGGAGCCGGTCCCGCCACTCGGGAGCGTCGCCCCGCCGGTTGCCGGAGCCCCCGCGCCACCCGACCCCGGCGCGCCCGTGGGGACGATCACGGGCCAGCCCGCCCGGTAGGGAGGCGTGAGCTCGGCCACCGCCTGCGGGCCGAGCCGGCTGGAGACCAGCGCGTTGAAGATCTCCGTGTCGATGTTGCCGCCCAGGCTCCAGGCCTGCACCTTCGCCCAGGTGAGCGAGTCGACCGCCGTCCACGGCTCCGGCTGGAAGCCGGACAGCCCGCCGCCGGCACCCAGCAGCCCAGTCAGCACGAACGGCAGCGACTCATCCCGGTGGGTGGAGAGCCAGGCGTTCACGCCGCTGGCGTAGGCGTCCAGGGCGGCCCGCGTGGCGGGATCCATCGCGGCCAGGTCGCGCTCGGCCGACTGCCGCCAGCCGAGCGTCCGCACGAAGGCGTCGCTCTTGACCTCGCTCGGCCCGAAGAGCTCCGCCAGGCGTCCCGATCCCAGGCGTCGCCAGATCTCCATCTGCCACATCCGCTCCGACGCGTGGAGCCACCCCTCGGCGGCGAACAGGTCGGCGGGCGTGGAGGCGTAGACCTGCGGGATGCCGGATGCATCGCGCACGATCTGCACGTCCGCGGAGAGCCCGGGGATGGACGCTGTCCCGGTGCGCTGCGGGATGCCGCGGATCACGACCACGGCGAACAGCGCGGTCGTGGCGACCAGCACCACGACCACCAGGAGCGCGACGAGCACCAGCAACCGCCTGATCAAGCGCACGGACGCCTCCTCCCCGTGGTGAGCCTGGCCGTTGCGGCGCATCATGCGGCCACGGCGACGCGGCGACAAGGTGGCACGCGCTGGAGCCCCGGGCGCGAGCCGCGGGCGCCGTCTTCGGAACGCGTGCGGCGGAGCATTCGGGGCGGTGGGCGGGACGCAGCACGTGACGGGCCCTGCGCCCCGTGCGGCGGATGCCTCCCGGGAGCGGTGGGGGTAGCATGCCGCCCAGGCGCGGGGAGCCTGGGCCCGAGGCCCGGCCCTCGAGTCGCAGGAGGTGCTGATTGCCCACCCGGCGGGCACTGGTCGCCGCGATGATCCCGGCCGTGGCGGTGGGGGGGATCTTCTGGCTCTGGCTCGACTTCCCGCTCTCCGTCGCGGCCGCGCTGGGGGCGCTCTTCGGCGTCGCCAGCCTGCTGGTCACCAACTCCGTGTACGACCGTGCCGAGGACGAGATGCTGGCCTGGCATCGCGCGGCCCCGGATCTCGCTGAGCTCGACGCGGGAGTGGGCCTGGCACCCGACGGGGACCGCGACAGGGTGGCGGCGCGGCCATCGGCGGGCGGGGGCACGGGCGAGGTCTCGTCGACGTGAGCGACACCGGCGATCAGGACCGCGACATGGGCCCGGCGCCGGACTCGCCCGCCGGCCCGCTCGACGAGGCGGCGCGGGCCCGCCTTGCCGCCGAGGGGCTCGACGCCTCCGAGTGGGGCAACGGCCCGGGCGACCGCTACCTGGCGCACCGGCACGACTACGACAAGGTGATCGTGTGCACCGAGGGCCGGATCGACTTCTGGCTGCGCGAGCTCGAGCGCACCGCGCGGCTCGAGCCCGGCGACCGACTGGAGCTCCCCTCCAACACGCTGCACGAGGCCACCGTGGGCCGCGCCGGCGTCCGCTGCCTGGAGGCGCACCTCCCGCCCGGCACGCTGCCCCGCCGCGTGCTGCACCGGCCGGGGTGGGCCCTGGGCGCGGACTGACGCCGCGAAACCGGCGCGCCCCGCGCTGCGTACAGGCAGGCAGATGGACTCGCGGCCGGCCGTCCTCCCGGATGCCGAGCTGGTGGCCCGGATCGCGGCGGGCGACGAGTCGGCGTTCGCGGAGGTGTACGACCGGCATGCGCAGCTCGTCTTCGGCTCGGCGGCGCGACTGCTGGGCGACAGGGGAGCCGCCGAGGAGGTCGTGCAGGAGACATGGCTGGCGCTCTGGAACCGCGCGGACCGCTACGACCCGGCGCGCGGTCCGCTGTCGGCGTGGCTCCTGGGCATCGCCCGGAACCGGTGCCTGGACCGTTTCCGGGCCGCGCGACGGCAGCCGGCGCTGGTCCCGCTCGGCGCCCCCGGCGACGAGCCGGACGACGAGGCGCTGGATCGCGCGCTCGCCTCGGGCGACCCGATCGGCGCCGGTGACGGCGAGACCGATCCGGAAGCGGCCGTCGCGCGAAGGTGGACCAGGGCGGTGGTGCGATCCGTGCTGACGGCACTTCCCGACCCGGAGCGCCGCGTGCTGGAGCTCGCCTACGACGCGGGGCTGAGCCAGGCGGAGATCGCGGCGCGGACGGGGTGGCCCCTCGGCACGGTCAAGACCCGGACGCGGCGGGGACTCATGCGGCTGCGGGAGGCATTGGGCGACGTGCTGGACGAGACCGATGGAGATGGGCCCGGTGCGCGATGAGTTGACGGGGCACGCCGAAGCGCTCGAGCGGCTCGGCGAGGCCGCGCTCGAGCGTGACGGGATCGCGCGCCTCGTCGCGACGGACGAGACGGTCGCCGCACACCTGGCGACGTGCGCGACGTGTGCCGCCGAGCGCGACGCGTGGGTGCGCCTGACCGACGCGCTGGTCGACGCGCTCGGCGCCGGCGCCGAGCCGTCCGGCGTCGCGGGCCTCCAGCCCATCCTCGCGGCCCCGGGGTCGGCAGGCCGCGTGCTGTCCGTCGCGCCGCCGGATCGCCCGCCGGAGCTCCCGTCCCATCTCCGCGAGCGGACCCTTCGCCTCGCCGAGACCCGGGGCGCACGCCGCGCACCGGTCGCGCCCGGCGACGAGGTCGTCGTCCCGATGCCGGGGGCATCCGGGAGGGCGCGCCGGAGCCGCTGGCGACTGCTGGCCGCCGCGGCGGCCGTGGTCGTCCTCGTCGGCGGTGGCGGCCTGGTCGCGGATCTCGCCGTCCAGCGCGCCCAGGTTGCCCAGCAGCGGGACGCGGCGCGCGCCGAGGCCCGGCAGCTCGCGGGCGTGACCGGGACCCTGGATGCACTGCTCTCGGAGCCGGGGCACCGCGTCGCGCCGCTCGCGAGCGTCGCCAGCGGGCAGACCGTGGGTTCCGTGGTGTGGGGCCCCTCCAGCGGCCGGCTCGCAGTGGTGACCGGCGCGCTCGCCGCGCCGCCGCATGGCGCCACGTACCGGTGCTGGGTGGAACGTGATGGCGTGCGACGCGTGATCGGCGAGATGCAGTTCGGGGAAGGGCTTGCGTACTGGGCCGGGTGGGTGGACCCGTCCAGCGGGATCGGCCCGGGCAGCCGCATCGGAGTGAGCCTGGTGGGTGGGTCCGCGGCGCCCTCCCCGCCACCGGCTCTGCTGCTCGCCTCCTTCTGATCGCGGCGAGCCCGTCTCTCCTCGCCGGTGCCGCGCCGCCGGCCGGCGAACGCGGAGCGTCCGCGGAGGCCGAGTTTCGAGCCGGCTCGTTCTCGGGTAGGCTCTGCGGCGTGAGCGTGCGGGAGACCATCCACAAGGTCCGGTCGGTGCGGCTGGTGCCGCCCGACGACCCTGCGTACCTGGCCGCGATGTCGGAGCAGGCGCTCGCGCACCGGCGGTTCGGACCCAAGGAGGAGCAGACCGCCACGTACCGCGTGAGTGGGCGCGTCGAGTCGGCGGTCCGTGCCTGGCTCGCCGAGCGGGTCTCCCTGCTCCCGGAGCGCGTCGTGGCCGCCGAGGTGCTGTTCCGCGACGCGCGCAGCTACACGCCCCTCTTCCTGGAGCTGGACGCGGTCGAGGGAAGGGACGGCGTGCCGGAGCGCATCTTCGAGGTCAAGTTCACCAGCAACGCGGCGGCGCTCCGGCGCGGCTTCGGCCAGCTCGCCCGGGCGCGCTCGCTGCTCGAGTCCCGGTACGACCGCGTGGAGACCGCGGTGGTGCTCGTGCAGGCCGATCGCGGACCGCTGGTGCTGGACGATCCTCGCCTGGAGGACGTGGTCGTCATCGAGGCCGCGGATCTCACGTCCGGCGGCCTGCTCCCCGCACGGGCCCTGCTCCGTCTCGACCCGGAGTGGCTCGCCCCGCACCTCGCCGAGGAGGACGCCGCGCTCCTGCAGGACGCCCGGGACGAGAGCGATGCGAACGTGACGGCACGACAGGAGCGGATGGCCGCGGTCGAGCGCGGGGAGACGCTGCCGGCGCGCGAGCGGCCCGTCCGGCAGGGGGCCACGCTCACCTTCGGTGACGAGCCGGAGGGCGACGAGGATCCGCTGGCCGATTCGCCCTTCGCGGCGTTGCGTGGCCTGGCGGTCGAGCGAACCGGGGCCACGCGGGCGCCGCGCGGCGAAACGGGCGCCGGGCCGCGAGAGGCGTCGTCGCGAGCCGGCCGCCGTGCGGACCGCCGTCCGTGATCCGGCCGGGGCGCTGGCGCGCCCGTCGCGACTCCGTGGCGCCCAAGACCGGGAACCGGGTCCCGCCGGACGAGGTCACCGAGATGTTCGACAGCATCGCGCCCTCGTACGACCTGATGAACACCCTCATGACGCTGGGTCGCGATGCGGTGTGGCGACGTGCCGCGGCCGATGCCACGGGCGTGCGGGCGGGCGATGCCGCGGTGGACGTGGCCACCGGGACCGGGCGGCTCGCGGCGGTGCTGGCTGAACGGGTCGGCCCGTTCGGGCGGGTGGAGGCCGTGGACCTCTCGGACGGGATGATCGGCCGTGGCCGGCGGATCTACCGGGACCTCGTGCAGCTGCACTTCCAGGCCGGCGATGCGCTGAGGCTGCCCTTCGGCGACGGCGAGTTCGACGCCGCCACCATTGCGTTCGGCCTGCGGAACCTCGCCGACTACGAGGCGGGGTTCCGCGAGATGGCCCGCGTGGTGCGGCCCGGCGGCACCGTGGTCTGCCTGGAGCTCTCGCTGCCGCGCTGGCGCGCCTATGCGCGCCTCTACCACGCAGTCTTCCGGCGCGTCGCGCCGCTCGTGGGGGCGGTGGTCGCCGGGCGGCGTGGCGCCTACCAGTACCTGCCGGACTCGCTCGACGCGTTCCCCTCGGCCGAGCAGCTGGCCGCGACGATGCGGGCCGCCGGCCTGGTCGACGTGATGTTCCGCCGTCTCAGCACCGGGGTGGTCGCGCTCCACCGCGGCAGGGTGCCGCCGCGCCCCTGAGGTCGTCGCGCTCGCGCCGGTCCCGGCGGGCGACGCGCGCGGAGTCCACCGACCCCTCCGATCAGGCCCGGGGTGCCCCCTGTGCCAGGCCGCCGTCGGCCGGCGCCCCGTCGTCCTCCGCGTCGCCCGGGTCGCCCTCGATCTCGCCGGGCTCGAACGGATCCGCGTCGCGCAGGTAGCTCCGGTGCAGGGACAGCACCTGGGCGACCAGGTCGGCCGGAGCGATGCCGCCGGCGCGCTCGATCGTCCGGCTGATCCACTCCGCCTCCGGGCCGCGCTCCGACTCGGCGACGTCGCGCTCCCCGCGGGCCATCTGTCCGCGGACCAGCCAGACCAGGGCTCCGCCGATGGCGAGCCCGACCACCAGGAACCACCATGCGTACTGGTCGTTCATCCCGGCGCAGTATAGGTGGCGGCCAGCCACCGCCTCCCGCGAGGCACCATGCCCCGGCAGCGGCTATGCTCCGCGGATGCTCCCCTTGGGCCTCATCGACATTCGCCCCGTGTCCACCGCGCTGCACATCGGCCCGGTCTCCGTCGACTTCTACGGGATCGGGTACGCGCTGGCGCTGGCGATCGGCGTCTGGATCGCGTCCCGCCAGGCCCGCCTGCGCAACGAGAACCCGGACCACATCGGGAACGGGATCATCTTCGTCTTCGTCCTGGGGCTGATCGGCGCGCGCCTGTACCACCTGATCGACCAGTGGAACACGCTCTACGCCTCGGACCCGATCAAGGCGATCCTGCCCCCCTACACCGGCCTGGGGATCTACGGCGGAATCGTGGGCGGCGTGATCGCCGTCCTGATCTACACGCGGCGCCACCACCTCTCGTTCCTGCGCTGGGCCGACATCGCCGTTCCGGCGGTGCTGGTCGGCCAGGCCATCGCCCGCTGGGGCAACTTCTTCAACCAGGAGCTGTACGGGCCCCCCACCACCCTGCCGTGGGGGATCGCGATCGACTGCTCGAAGCGCGTGACGGAGTACTCCTGCGCGCTCTACCCGCCGGGCACCGGGTTCCAGCCGCTCTTCTTCTACGAGTCCTCCCTCGACTTCATCGGGGCGCTGATCGCGCTCTACCTGGCGCGCCGCGTGGCGCACCGGCTGCGCGACGGCGACCTGTTCTCGTTCTGGTTCATCTGGTACGGCGGCGTGCGCTCCGTCCTCGAGCTCTTCCGCCTCGGCTACGACTGGACCTTCTTCGGCATCCCGACCGCCATCCTGGTCGGCGTGGCCGCCATGATCTTCGGCGCGGTCACCATCTGGCTGCGCCATCGCGCGCCCGGGCCCTACACGCTCGAGGTGGACGCCTCGCGGATCGCGGCCCCCGAACCGCCGCCCGAGCCATCGCCGACGATGGCGGACACGAGCGAGGGGACGCCGGCCTGACGGTGGACGTGCGGGAGACCATCCTCGACGTCATCGGCGGCACGCCCCTGGTGCGCCTGTCGCGCGTCACCCGCGACCTGGGCCCGGTCGAGCGGCGTCCCACCATGCTGGCGAAGCTCGAGATGCTGAACCCGGGCGGGTCGGTGAAGGACCGCATCGCCCTGGGCATGATCGAGGCCGCAGAGCGGGACGGCCGGCTCCGCCCCGGAGGGACCATCGTGGAGCCCACCAGCGGCAACACCGGCCACGGGCTCGCCATCGCCGCCGCGCTCAAGGGCTACCGCTGCATCTTCGTCATGGCGGACAAGCAGTCCACGGAGAAGCAGGCGCTGCTGCGAGCGTACGGCGCGGAGGTCGTGCTCTGCCCGACCAACGTGCCCCCCGAGTCGCCTGAGAGCTACTACTCCGTCGCACGGCGCCTCGCGCGGGACATCCCGGGTGCGTTCCAGCCCGACCAGTACTCGAACCCCGAGAACCCCGCCGCCCACGAGGTCAGCACCGGCCCCGAGATCTGGTCCCAGACGGAAGGGCGCATCACGCACTTCGTCTGCGGGGTCGGCACCGGCGGGACGATCACCGGGACCGCGCGCTACCTGAAGGCGCGCCGGCCGGACCTGGTCGTGGTGGGGGCGGATCCCGAGGGGAGCGTCCTGTCCGGCGACACGGTGCGGCCCTACCTGACCGAGGGCGTGGGCGAGGACTTCTTCCCGGCCACGTTCGATCCCGCCCTGGTGGATCGCTGGGTGCGCGTGTCGGACCGCGACTCGTTCGTCGCGGCGCGCCGGCTCACCCGCGAGGAGGGGATCCTGGCCGGCGAATCGTGCGGCACCGCCCTGGTGGCGGCGCTCGAGGTCGGCCGCGCGCTGACCGAGGCGGGCGCGGGACCCGAGGCGGTGATGGTGGTCCTCCTGCCGGACACCGGGCGCAACTACCTCTCGAAGCTGTACACGGACGAGTGGATGCGCCAGCACGGCCTCCTGGTCTCCACGGGGGCGCTGGTGCGGGTCGCCGCGCTCCTCCGGGAGCGTGAGGAGAGCGCCGCACTGCCGCCGCTGGTGGTGGCCCGGACCACCGACACGGTCGGCGCGGCGATCGAGCGGATGCAGCGCTTCGGGATCAGCCAGATGCCGGTCTCCGAGATCGAGGGCGACACCATCGAGGGGATCGTGGGCTCCATCGCCGAGAAGGGGCTGCTGGAACGCGCGTTCCGCGACCCGGCCCTGGTCGGTCGCACGGTGGGAGAGGCCATGGATCCGCCGCTCCCGGTCGTGGCGGAGCACGCATCGCTCGACGACGCGTTCGCGCTCCTCTCCGCCGGCGCGCCGGCGGTCCTGGCCGCTCGCGCCGGGCATGCGGTCGGCGTGATCACGAAGCTCGACGTCCTCGAGTACCTGGCCCACCACGCGGCCCGCGAAGCCTGAGCCGTGGAGGACGCGCAGCGCCTCGTCGTTGCGGGCGTGGGTTTCGGCCTGGTGGTGGGCGCCATGGCCCTGATCGAGGCGTGGCTCTACGCCGGGCCGAGCGCCGTGCGCGCGTGGGCGGGCCGGCTGCCCGAGGCCGCCGCGATCCTGGTCGTCGGGATGCTGGGCGCCATCGCGGTCGCCCCGGCGACCGGGGCCCGGGCGGCGGTGTACGTGATCCTGCTCGCCTCGGCGGTGGCGCTCTTCCGCGCTCGCCTCCCGGAGGCCCGACGCGCGTTGACGCCGATGCGGACGGGCCTGCTCCTCGTGGTCGGTGCGCTCGGGCTGGCGCTCTGCGTGGGCGTGGCCTTCGGCGGCAGCCAGGTCCCGTAGGCCGCCGCCGGGCCTCGATACCCCCGGCGGAGTCGAGGTCGCGCTCGCTGCCGTCCCCTTGACGGCGGGCCCTCAGGTGCCCCGCGAGTCGACCGTCATCCGGCCCCGCAGTTCCTCTAGGTCCGTGGCGACGAGGTCGGCGCCGGCGCGCTCCAGGTCGGCCGGGGTGGCGAACCCGGTGGTCACCCCGGCGGCGACCATCCCCGCAGCGCGTGCCGCCTGCATGTCCCAGATCGAGTCGCCCACGTACCAGCAGGCCTCGGGAGGCACGTGCAATCGCCGGGCGGCGAGCAGGAGCAGGTCGGGGGCCGGCTTCGCATGCCGCACGTGGCTGCCGTCCACGATCGTCGGGCGCGAGGGGAGGCCGAGCGCGTCGACCGACGCGAGGACCTGGCCGGCACGGCTCGCGGTGGCGATCGCGTGGGGCAGGCCGGCGGCCGCCAGTTCGCGGAGCAGGTCGGCAGCCCCGGGCAGCGGGCGCGGCACCTCGTTCAGCCGGTTGAAGTGCTCGCCGGAGACGTGGTCGATCCGTTCCGCCATCCGGTCGTCGATCACCCGTCCGGCCATCCGGCCACCCTCCCGGGCGACGAGGTGGCCGTCGGCGCCCATCAGCAGGTGCAGCCAGCCAGGTTCGACCCGCATCCCGAACTCGGCGAAGGTCGCGACCCAGCCGGCGACGCGAAGCGGCACGGTGTCCACCAGGGTCCCGTCGAGGTCGAAGATGGCGGCCCCCGGCGCTCCGGGCGCCGGCCGGCGGGGCCATGCCACAAGCTCGAGCGCGGGGATCTCTCGGGAGGCCGCCTCCGTGTCCGCCGCGTGCGACTCGGCCGCGTGCGACTCGGCCGCGTGCGCCCCCGCCATGTGTGCGTCGGCCGCGTGCCCGCCCGCGTCCGTCACGCCGCGTCCAGCGCCTGCAGCACGTCCGCGACCAGGTCGTCCGCGTGTTCGACGCCCACCGAGAGGCGGATCAGCTCGGCCGGCACCTCGAGCGCCGAACCGGCCGACGCTGCATGCGTCATGGCTGCCGGCACCTCCACCAGCGACTCGACGCCGCCCAGGGACTCGGCGAGGGCGAAGATGCGCGTCCGCTCGGCGAAGCGGCGGGCGCGCTCCTCGGCGGTGCGGCCGCCCGCCGGCGCCGGCGCGAAACTGACCATTCCGCCCGCGTAGCGCATCTGGCGGGCGGCCAGGGCGGCCTGGGGGTGCGCGTGGGGCCCCGAGGAGAGGCCCGGATAGCGGACCTGGGCGACGTCCGGGCGGCCGGCGAGCGCGGCCGCCACGCGGGCCGCGTTCGCGGCGTGGCGCTCGACGCGCAGCGGCAGCGTGCGCAGGCCGCGCAGGACCAGGAAGCAGTCGAACGGCCCGGGGACTGCGCCGGCGGCGTTCTGGAGGAACGCCAGCCGCTCGGCCAGGTCGTCCCGGGACGTCGCCACCACCCCGCTCACCACGTCCGAGTGCCCGGCAAGGTACTTCGTGCCACTGTGCACGACCACGTCGGCGCCGAGCTCGATGGGCCGCTGCGCGAGCGGCGTGGCGAACGTGTTGTCGACCACCAGGATCGGCCGTTCCCCGCGGGCGCCGACGCGCCTCTCCAGCCCGCGGACCACGGCCTGCAGGTCGATCAGCTTGAGCAGCGGGTTGGACGGCGTCTCGACCCAGACCATCCTCGTGCGCGCCGTGCAGGCCGCCGCAAGCGAGGCAGCGGGGTCGGCGGAGAGGTCGACGTAGCGGGCGGCCACCCCCATGGGTCGGAGGACGCGCTCGAAGTAGCGGAACGTGCCGCCGTAGACGTCGTCGGACACGACGAGCTCCTCGCCGGGCAGGAGGAGCTGGGCCACCGTGGCGGTCGCCGCGGAGCCGCTCGCGAAGGCGAGCCCGTGTGCGGCGCCCTCCAGCTCCGCGACCGCCCGCTCCAGGCGGGACCGCGTCGGGTTGCCCGTGCGCGCGTACTCCCAACCTCCGCGCGGCCGTCCCACGCCGTCCTGCGCGAAGGTGCTCGTCTGGTAGATGGGCGGCGCGACTGCGCCGGTCTCGCGATCCGGCTCCAGGCCGGCATGGACCGCCAGCGTCTCGGGCTGCCACCGCTCTCGTGCGCCGGGCCCGTCCTGGTCGTGCATCTGTTCCTCGTCGCTGCGGGCGTTGTCCGATCCGTCGAGTATGGCCGAACGGACCCGCCGGCGGCGGCCGGAGCGCCTGCGTCGGTCATCGCCGGCGGCGGCGCGCCCGCGCCCGGCACCATCGTCTCGGTCGCCGGCTCCCGGAGCGCCCGGCGGCCACCATTCACCTGGCCCTCAGCCCAGCGCGTCGGCCCCGAAGACCGGCACCCCGCCCACGAGCGTGGCCACCACCTCGATCCCGTCATCGCCCGAGCCCCACCGGTCGGCCGTGACCGCCGACGGATCCGCCGAGAGGATCACGACGTCCGCGGCAAGCCCGGGCTCCAGACGTCCTGCGTGCGCCTCGTCCCGGGCCGCCCACGCCGCGTCCACGGTCCAGGCCCGCAGCGCCTCGTCGACCGTCGGCCCCGGGTCGTCGTTGAGTCGCCGGCCGGACGGTCCCGACAGCCGGAACGCGGCGCGGATGCCGTCCAGGGGTGCGCCGGGCGAGAACGGACGGTCGCTCGAGAAGGCGACGCGGAGGCCGGCGTCGATCCAGCGCCGGTACGGGTACATGTCGCGGGTGCGCTCCGCCCCGAGCCGCTCGAGGTAGACGTCGCCGGTCACCGCGACGAACTCGGGCTGCAGCATGGCGATCACGTCGAGCTCGACCGCGGCACGCACCAGCTCCGGCTCGAGCAGCATCGCGTGCTCGATCCGGTGCCGGTGGTCGGGCCTGGGGGAGGCGGCCAGGGCCGCCCGGTAGGCGTCCAGGACCAGGGCGGCGCCCGCGTCGCCGATGGCGTGGGTCGCGAGCTGCCAGCCGGCGAGGTGCGCGCGACGCAGCCGCTCGACCAGGGCGTCCGGGTCGTGCGCCGGC
The DNA here is from genome assembly GCA_021777365.1 of Chloroflexota bacterium. The sequence goes on from JAJYDP010000009.1 coordinate 16,976, forward strand.
CTCCCCCGGAGGAGCCCGGGCTCGCGCCCGGCGGCGTCGCGGTACGGCTCGCGGAGCCACGCGTCCGCGGTGCTGAGAGCGCCGTCGGCGAAGAACTTGGCGGGGCCGACGCGGACGCGATCGCGGACGTCCGGCGGCACCAGCGCCTCGATGTCGATCGGCGTCGGCGGATCCTCGTCCGGCCGCGACAGCCGTGCCAGGCCGGGCATCACGGTCAGGCGCTGGGGCAGGTCGCCGTCCAGCGTCGCGCCGGCGTACGCCGCCAGCTCCGAGACCGGATCGACCAGCGATCCGAGGTGCGCGTCGGCCACGGCGGTGACGCCCGCCGCCGACAGGCGGGCCGCGATGCGCCGGATGGCGGCACGGAGCGTCTCGGGGGTGAGGGCCGGCAGCACCGGAGCATAGGGCGCCACCGGGTCCGAGCCCCGGACCATGCCGGTCGGTTCCCCGGACTCGTCGCGCTCGATCACGGCGCCCGGGAGATCCTCCCTGCCTGCGGTGATGCCCGCGTAGGCCAGCGCCATCGAGTTGGCCATCGAGGCGTGGCCGCTCCCGTGGTGGAGCAGCACCGGGACATCCGGCACCACGCGGTCCAGCTCGTTGCGGGTGGGATGCCGCCCCTCGCGCCACGCACTCGGGTGGTACCAGGCCTCCACCCACGTCTCCATCTCGATCGAGCCCCGCACGTCGGCCGCGGCCTTCGCGAGCAGGCGCAGCGCGGCCGGCAGGTCGGGCGCGGTGGTCAGGTCGAGCCAGCCGGCCCGGATCCCCTCGAACAGCGGGTGCGCGTGCTGGTCCTGGAACCCGGGCATCACGGCCGCGCCGTCCAGGTCCACCAGCCGCGTGGCGGTGCCGGCAAGACCGAGGACGGCATCCTCGTCGCCGACCGCGAGGATGCGACCTGCGCCGATCGCGAGGGCCCGGCCGCGCGTTGCCGCGCTGCCGGCGGGCAGGGCCACGGCGCGCGATGCCGCGCCAGCGACCCGGCCGCGCGCTGCCGCGGCGCCCGCGCTCCCCGCCATCGCCAGGATCGGTCCGCCGTGCAGGATCAGTTCCGGGGCTCGTCCGCTCGTCGTGCTCCTCCGTTCGCCGATACACTACCGCCGATGGTCCTCCCGACGCCGCCCGGCGCCCGCAGGCGTCCCGACGCGACCGCCCCGGGACCGCTGTGCGGCGCGACCGACCGAGGACTGTCGTGCCGCCCGCGGTGATCACGCTCGCCTTCGACCCCACGCTCCGGGCGGGCCCCGTCACGGTCCGCTGGGAGACGCTCGCCCTGGCGGCGGCCTTCGCCGCCGCGCTGCTCGCGGCAGCCGTCGCGGCCCGGATCTCGGGGCGCCGGGCCGGTCTCTCCCGGCTGCGACCGGACGACCTCCTCTACCTCGTGCTTGCCGCCGTCCCGGGCGCGGTGCTGGGCGGCCGCCTGCTGACGGGCCTGACGTACCTCGACTACTACCGTGGACACCTCGCCGCGCTGGCGGACCCATCGCAGGGGACGCTCTCGCTGCTCGGGGCGGTGCTCGGCGGCACGGTGTCCGTGGCGTACATGAGCCGGCTGCTGGAGGTGCCCGCGCGCCGCTGGATGGACGCCCTGGCGGTTCCGCTGCTGGTGGCGATCGTGCTCGGCCGAGTCGCCTACCTGCTGGGGGGTGGCGGCCAGGGCGCGGCCCACCAGGGCGTCCTCTCGCTGGCGTTCGCCGGCCCGGGGCCGTGGCTGTCGCCGGCGGCGCTCGTCCCCGCCTACCCCAGCCAGCTCCTGGAGGCAGCCTGGGCCGCGCTGGGGATCCCGCTGCTGCTCCTGCTGGCAACGGCGCGCGCGCAGCGCCGCCTGCCCCTGCGGCTGCGGCAGGAGGGGGCCTGGCTGGCTGCCCGCTGGGCCCGGGGTGCCGAGGTAGATCCGGGACGGCTGCGGTTCGGCTCCCTGTACCTCGCGGCGCTGGGCTGGTGGCTGGCCGGCCGGGTGCTCGTGGGGTTCACGTGGCGCGATCCGGCAGCGCTCGGCATCCTGAACGCCGACCAGGTCGAGAGCCTCGGGGCGCTCGCGCTGGTGGCGCTGGTGGCCGCGTGGTGGACGCGTGCCGGGCGCACGCCGGCCCCGGTCCGCGGCTGACCGCGCCCACACACGACCGCGGCCGCCCGCGGCTCGGTGCGCCGGGGAGCACCGGCCCCCGACGTGGAGCACCGGCTCCGGGCATGTGGCTGAGCACGCCCGGCACCGACTCCCGGGCCCGGCGACGGGCGGTGTGGCCGCGGTATCGTTAGGGCCCCGTCCGCGACGCATGGACGCGGGCGTGGAGCGATGAGGGATGCAGGGATGGCACAGGTGACGGAGCTGGCACTCGACGAGCGCACACTGGCTGCGGACCGGATCGACCACTGGATCGGCGGTCGCGCCGTGCCGGCGTCGTCGGGGCGTTCCGGGCCGGTCTACAACCCGGCCACCGGTCGGGTCGCCCGCGAGGTCGGCTTCGCCTCCACCGACGACGTGGACGCCGCGGTGCGCGCCGCCCGCGAGGCGCTCCCGGCCTGGCGAGCCACGTCGCTCGCTCGGAGGACCGAGATCCTCTTCCGCATGCGCAACGCCATCGAGTCGCATCGTGACGAGCTTGCCCGGGTGGTCAGCGCCGAGCACGGCAAGGTGGAGTCGGACGCCTGGGGCGAGGTCTCCCGCGGACTGGAGAACCTGGAGTTCGCCTGCGGGATCCAGCACCTGCTGAAGGGCGGCTTCAGCGAGCAGGCCTCCACCGGGATCGACGTGTACCAGATCCGTCAGCCGCTCGGGGTGGTGGCGGGGATCACGCCGTTCAACTTCCCGGCCATGGTGCCGCTCTGGATGCTGAGCAACGCGATCGCCTGCGGCAACACGTTCGTGCTCAAGCCGTCCGAGAAGGATCCCTCCGCGTCGATGCTGATGGCGCACCTCTTCCAGGAGGCCGGGCTGCCGGAGGGCGTCTTCAACGTCGTCCAGGGCGACAGGGTGGCGGTGGACCGCATCCTCGAGCATCCCGACGTCGCGGCCGTCAGCTTCGTGGGATCCACCCCGATCGCGCGGTACGTCTACGAGCACGCGACCGCCGCCGGCAAGCGGTGCCAGGCCCTCGCCGGTGCCAAGAACCACATGGTGGTGCTCCCCGACGCCGACATCGACATGGCCGCGGACGCGGCCGTCTCGGCCGGATACGGCTCGGCCGGCGAGCGCTGCATGGCGATCGCGACCGTGGTGGCCGTGGGGGGCATCGCCGACCCGCTGATCGAGGCGATCCGGGCGCGGATCCCCGGTGTGCGCGTCGGGCCCGGTAGCGATCCCTCGTCCCAGATGGGGCCCCTGATCACGCGCGAGCACCGGGACCGGGTCGCGGGCTACCTCGACAGCGCCCGGACGCAGGGCGCCACGGTGGTCGCCGACGGCCGCCAGCACGAGCTCTACCGCTCCGACGGCTTCTTCCTGGGCGTGTCGCTGATCGACAACGTGACCACGTCCATGGACTGCTACCGCGACGAGATCTTCGGTCCCGTGCTGACCGTCGTCCGGGTCCCGACCTACGCGGACGCCGTGCGGCTGATCAACGAGAACCCGTGGGGCAACGGCACGGCCATCTTCACCCGCGACGGCGGCGCCGCGCGGCAGTTCCAGTTCGACGTGACGGTGGGCATGGTCGGCATCAACGTGCCGATCCCGGTGCCGGTGGGCTACTACTCGTTCGGCGGGTGGAAGTCCTCGCTCTTCGGGGACCTGCACATGTACGGGCCGGAGGGCGTGCAGTTCTACACGCGAGCCAAGGTCGTGACCTCGCGGTGGCCCGACCCCGGC
>JAJYDP010000530.1 GCA_021777365.1 Chloroflexota bacterium
GCAGGCCATGCGCCGGCTGTGGTACGCCGCGCCAGGGGTCCAAGGGACCGGAGGTGCGGGGTGGCGTTTCGGGAGGTGGCAGTGTCCGAGGTGCGGGAGGTCCTGCGGCTGGCGGTCCTGGGCCGCGGCCTGCGCGCGATCGCGAGACTCACGGGGATCGATCGCAAGACCGTGCGCCGCTATCTGGAGGCGGCGCGCGACGCGGGCTTCGACCCGGCAGCCGGGGTCGACACGCTCGACGACGCGCTCATCGGGGCGGTCTGCGAGCGCGTCCGCCCGGCGCGGCCCGGCGGCCACGGCCGGCCGTGGGCAGCGCTCGAGGAGCGCCGGGCGCAACTGCTGGCCTGGCTCGGGGACGGTCTGCGGCTCACCAGGATCGAGACCCTGCTCGCCCGCGAGGGGTGCGTCGTCCCGTACCGGACGCTCCACCGGTTCTGCGCCGACGAGCTCGGCCTCGGGCGCCGGGCGCCGACCGTCCGGGTCGCCGACGGGAAGCCCGGCGACGAGCTGCAGGTCGACTTCGGCCGCCTCGGACTCCTGCCCGATCCGGCCGTCGGCCGCCGGCGCGTCGTGCACGGCCTCGTGTTCACCGCGGCGTGCAGCCGCCACGCGTTCGTGTGGCTGACCTTCCGCCAGACCCTCGAGGCCGTCATCGAGGGGTTCGAGGAGGCCTGGGCCTTCTTCGGCGGTGTCTTCCGGGTCGTCATCCCCGACAACTGCAGCGCCATCGTGGCGGTGGCCGACCCGGTCGCGCCGCGCCTCACCGAGGGCTTCCGCGAGTACGCCCAGGCCCGCGGCTTCGTCGTCGACCCGGCCCGGGTCCGGCACCCGAGGGACAAGCCGCGGGTCGAGCGGACCGTTCCCTACGTCCGGGAATCGTTCTTCCGGGGCGAGGCGTTCGCCGGCCTCGCGGACGCCCAGGCGGGCGCGGTCCGCTGGTGCACGACGACGGCCGGCCTGCGCATCCACGGCACGACGCGCCGCCGCCCGGCCGAGGTGTTCGCGGCCGAGGAGCGCCCGCTCCTGCTGCCGGCTCCCGAGGCGCCGTACGCCGTCCCCGCGTACGGGACGGCCAAGGTCCACCGCGACCACCACATCGCCTTCGGGCGGGCGCTCTACTCGGTGCCGGGCGACCTCGTCGGCCAGGAGGTGGCCGTCCGGGCCGAGGCCGGGCTCGTGAAGGTCTTCTGGCGGGGCGCCCTCGTCAAGGTCCACCCGCGCCAGCGGGCCGGCGGGCGGGTGACGGACCCCGACGACCTGCCGCCCGAGCGGACCGCGTACGCCATGCGCGACCTCGACCGCCTGGTGACCCTCGCCCGGACCCACGGCCCGTCGGTCGGGCTGTATGCCGAGCGCCTCCTCGGGGGCCCGCTGCCCTGGACCCGGATGCGCCAGGTGTACCGGCTGCTCGGCTACGCGAGGCGGTACGGCGCCGAGCGGGTCGAGGCCGCCTGCGCCCGGGCCCTCGAGCCCGACGTGGTCGACGTCGGGCTGATCGGGCGGATGCTCGAGCGGGCGACCGAGGCCGGGCCGTCGGAGCGGCGCCCGGTGGCGCTCGTGCTGCCCCTGCGCTTCGCCCGCCCCGAGACCGCCTTCGCCCCGCGCGGGAAGGAGATGCCCCGATGACCGCCACCCCCGTCTCGCCCGAGCTGCGCGGCCTCCTGCGCCGGCTCAAGCTCGGGCCCGTCCTGGACACCCTGCCCGAGCGCCTGGTCCTCGCCCGGGGCCGGAGCATGCCCCACGCCGAGTTCCTCGAGCTCGTCCTCGCCGACGAGGTGGCGCGCCGGGACCGGACGTCGGCAGCGCGCCGGGCGGCGGTCGCCGGGCTCGATCCCTCGATGACGCTCGAGCGCTGGGACGAGAGCGCCGCCGTCAGCTTCGACCGGTCCCTGTGGGCCGAGCTCACGAGCCTGCGCTTCTGTGACGAGGCGGCCGACGTCATCGTCATGGGCCCGGTGGGGGTCGGCAAGACGCACCTCGCCTCGGCGCTCGGGCACATCGCCTGCCGCCGCCGGCGGAGCGTCCTCGTCGGGCGGACCGACCGGATCCTCAAGCGCCTCCGGGCAGCCCGCCTCGACGCCTCCTACGACGCCGAGCTGCGCCGCCTGCTGCGGGTCGACCTGCTCATCCTCGACGACTTCGCCCTCACCGCGCTCGACGCGACCGAGACCGCCGACGTCTACGAGCTCGTGGTCGAGCGCCACCGGCGGGCCTCGACGGTCGTGACCAGCAACCGCGACCCGTCCGAGTGGCTGGCCGCGATGGCGGACCCGCTGCTCGCCCAGAGCGCGATCGACCGGCTCGCCTCCGGCGCCCACGCCCTCGTCGTCGAGGGCGAGTCCTACCGCCGTCGAATGCGGCCCGGCCGCACCCAGCTCACCGAGCCGGCGCCTGCCGGTTGACCAATGCAGCGGAGGTCGCGATGATCCAGTCCGTCCCGGTCAGCGGACCGCCCCGATGGTCCCATGCTCGTGGCGAGAGGCTGGTCCCTTCACGCTGGCAAGCGACAGGATCTCCCTCGCTGGCCGCGGCCGCCCGAGCCCGCACCCGTGCCTTCAATGCGTCGCGCATCGATTCCGTCGCGGCACAGGTGACCCGCAGGGGCGTTTCGGTCCGCGAGTGCGCGGCGGACGGATCACAACCCGCCGAGCGCACGGCGACGGTAGACGTGAGCGCCCCCGTGGTGGTCGGGCGCCTCAGGAGCTGGGGCGCCCCAGCAAGGCCTTGCACGCAGGCCACCTGGCGCCCCGGGTGCACCCGGCCCAGCCAGACTGGCAGGCGGCCGCCGGGGCGCCCAGGCCCTGGCGATGACACCCGAGCGCGATAAGGGGCCTCACCCGCTGGTCCGCCCGCCCGGGCGAGCGCCCGCCGGGGCGAGGGGCTGGCGAGCCGGCGACCGTCGGGAATCGGCGACCGGCGGGACGTGCATTAGCGCAACGCCTGGCGCGGGCCGGCCTAAGCCAAACTGGCGCGGCGCGCGCCGGGCCTGCACCGCCAGGGATGCCATGGCGCGGCGTGGACCGGCGCTGCGCCGGTCGCGGGCAGCGCCGGTCGCGGTCAGCGCCTCGTGCGCCGGGCATGCCGATGGCCTCGGCGCACGGCGACCAAGCCGGCGACGAGGCCATGCGGAGGAGTCGGCCCTGGCCGGCGGCGAGCGCGGACGGAGACCAGGCGGGCTCAGGTGCGCTGGCGCGTCAGTGGATGGAGGCGCGCCACTTGTCGAAGCGATGCTCGAGCACGCGGACGGCCTCGCCCATCCCGATGCCGAAGGCTCCCAAGAGGAGGATGCCGACCATCACCCGAGACGTGTTGAGCATGGTCCCGTTGAAGCTGATGTAGTAGCCGATCCCCTCGTTCGAGGCGAGGAACTCGGCGACCACGAGGCCGACCAGCGCCCGGCCGGCGCCGATGCGGATGCCCGACAGGAGGAACGGGACAGTGCTGGGCAGGATGACGGACTGGAAGGTCAGCCACTTCGAGGCACCGAAGCTGCGAGTGATGTCGTAGTGCCGCGGGTTGACCGCATGGACGCCCGAGACCGTGCTGACCAGGATGGAGAAGATCGTCAGCAGCACGACGATGATGACCTTCGACTCCAACCCGAGCCCGGCCACGAGGATGACCATCGGCGCGAGGGCGGCCTTCGGCGTCGAGTAGATCCCCGACACCAGGACCGAGAGCACGTAGTCGATCCGGCGGAACATGCCGATCGCCAAGCCGAGCGGGACGCCGATGCCGACCGAGATCGCGATGCCGAGTGCCCACTCGGTCAGGCTCGTCTGGATGTGCGGCCACAGGGCACCATTGCCCAGGTCCGTGACGAGCGCGTCCCAGATGAGCAACGGGGAGCTCATCAGGGTCTTGGGCACGATGTTCGTGGAGGCCGCCAGCTGCCACAGGAGCAGCAGACCAACGACCCCGACGACCCCGTATGACACGCGCTCGCTGGGCATCGGGAGGCGAGAGGCGAGACCACGCGGCTCGCCGGCCATGAGCTGCCCGTTGACTTGGGTCGTCATCGCTCAGGCCTCCGGCCCGGATTGGACGGCCGGGATCTGCTTGGCGATCAGCCGCCAGATCTGCTCCTCGTAGCGCACGAACTCCGGCGTCCGCTTGATGTCGAGGCCGCGCGGACGAGGCATATCGATCCGGATGTCGGCGAGCACACGGCCGGGCCTCGCGCTCATCACGATCACCCGGTCGGAGAGGTAGACGGCCTCGTCGATCTGATGGGTGATGAACAGGACGGTCTTCTTGGCCTCGTTCCA
>JAJYDP010000531.1 GCA_021777365.1 Chloroflexota bacterium
TCACGTCCCCGGCAAGCAGATCGGCCACCTCGTGCTCGCCAACCCCTCCCGGCACCCTTGCCTGCTCGCCAGGATGGCCACCGCCATGGATCACGCCACGAACGGCCACCTCGTGCTCGGACTGGGGGCGGGCTGGCACGAGGCCGAGGTGCGCGCCTACGGCTTACCCTTCGATCCGGTGCCCGTGCGGCTGCGGGAGCTCGAGGCAGACCTGCGGGTCATCCGCGCCCTGTTGGGGCGGGAGGCCGGTGCGTGGCCCGCTCCGGGCGATGGATCGAGCCGCGGGGTCGGCGAGGTCGGCGGGGTCGGCGAGGTCGGCGGGGTCGGCGAGGTCGGCGTCGATGCTCCGCGTTGCCGGCTCTTGCACGCCCGGAATCACCCGCTGCCGCTGACGCCGGGCGGACCGCCGATCTGGCCCGGGACGCAGGGCGAGCGGGTCGGGATGCGGCTCGTCGCCACCTGCGCCGAGGGCTGGAATTCTCGAGCGGCCGCGTGGAGGAGTTCACCGGCAAGGTCCGCGCGCTCGACCGCGCGTGCGAGACGGCCGGGCGCGATCGGCTCGACGATCGAGATCTCGGTCCAGCGCCGCGAGGCCGCCCGCGAGGAGCGCCAGGCGGCGCTCGAGCACGGCCGCTACGGCCGCTACGGCCGCGAGGTCGCCCGCGCGGGCTGCGATCACCGGGTGTTCTACGTCGACCCGAGGGGCGGCCCGCAGGGGCTCCGCCTGCTCGCCGACGAGGTGGCGATTCCCCTGCACGACGAGTTCGGCGCTTGAGAGCGGTCGCGGGCGCCGCGCGCCGGCCCCCCGCGTTTGACGGGAGGAGAGATAGAGGCCCGTCATCTGACGCAAACCCGGACACGGCAGTGGAGGTCGGCTCCGGGACGTCCGGTCTCGCCCGTGCGCTCCAGGGCAGGGTGGTGCGCGCTGGCAACGCGGCCTTCGAGTTCGCTGGGTAGCGGTAGCAGATGTACCGCTACCGCTATTGACGGTGTGCGCGCCAGGGGCCTAGCGTGGAGTCGTTGAGGCAGGGAAAGTCGCACCGGGCACGAGGATCCGGTGCGCGGGAGAGGTGCACGTGTCCGAGCGCGGCACGGCGGCTCTTGTGGTATCTGGCCGACGGGATCGAACCCCGCGCACTGGCCCGGCCAGCGGCGCGCGACCCGGGCCGGCCGACACGGCGGAGCCAGCCGAGGACCGCGCCTGGCGCGACCTGCTGCGATCGGAGCGCCTGCGCCTGGGGTTGAGCCAGGTCCAGGTGGCCGCCCTCGTGGGCGTGTCGCCGGAGTCCATCCGCAAGTACGAAGCGGGGGGCCGCACCCCCGCCCGCACCACCCTGGTGCGCCTGGTGGCCGCGCTGCAGCTCTCCGCGGGCCGGAGCCGGGCCATCCTGCGCGGGGCAGGCTTCGCGGCCGCCGACACGCTCTTCCCGGCTACCTCCTACCCCGACTACTACTTCAGCGTCCCCGAGCTGCGCAGCTACGTCGAGCAGGTCCCCTGGCCCCAGTTCGTGACCAACGATCTGGCCCAGGTGGTGGCTGCCAACCACGCCGCCCAGGCGCTCTGGGAGGTCGACTACGCGGCGGAGCTGGCGCGCCGCTCGCGGGCCCAGTTGAGCCTCCTGAGCGTGGCCGCCGAGCGTCACTTCGCCGAGCGGGTGGTCAACTGGTCGGAGTGCCTCACCGTGCTGGCGGGCATCTTCAAGGGCCGCCCCCGGGAGGCCATCGCCCTCGAGGATCCGGGGGCCTTCTTCACCGAGGCGCTCACCGCCTACGCCGCCAACGATCCCGCCGCCATCCCGCAGCTCATCCGCGCCTGGGAGTCCACCCCACCGCAGGCCGGCAAGGCGCGCTGGAGCTACCGCCTCGTGTGGCGCGAGCCCGGCATCGGGGATATCGAGTTCCTCTCCCTCGTCAGCATCGCCAGCGAGCCCGACGCCCTCTCGTTCAACGACTGGATCCCGGTCGATGCGGCGAGCCACGCGCGGCTGGCGCAGGTCCTGGCCAGGCGGGGTGAGGGGTGCTCGGGCGGTCCGCCTCGCGAGCCCCTCGCACAGCGGCCCCGCTCCGGACCCGCGACCGCCGGTGGCAACAAGCGGAGCGACGTCAGCGCGGACACAAGCTGATCACGGCCCGCGCACCAGGCGGTGCGCGGGCCGAGCCCTGCGGCGGTCCGCTCAGGGAACGAGACGGGCGAGTCGGCCGTCTCGTTCGAGTCAGCGCGACGGCCGCCGCGCCTGCCGGACCCTCAGCGGGGCCGGCCGTCCATGCGGAGGGTCTTCCACTCATCCCGCGGCCACCGCTTGCGCCGCGCCTCCACGGCCCAGCGATCCTCGGACCCGACGAGCCGCGTGTGGGCGAGCCAGGTGATCACCGACGTCTGCGCGACCCTCACGTAGCGCGAGCGCCGACGGAGGGCCGCGCGTCATGGCCTCCCTGAACCGCCCGCTCGTGTTGTTCCTGGTTGTGCGGGGGACGGAAGGCCCGTTCCCCAAGTGCGAGGAGAAGCCACCTGTGGTCGGGAGGGCCGGTATCAGCAACCCGATCCCTCCCGACACTCACTCGCTGCCGCCTACTTGTTGGTGAGCTTCACGTAGAAGTTCCCGTACGCGACGTACTGGCAGTTGCCGTACTGGTCACAGGTCGACGGGTCGTAGAAATTGAGGTTGATGGTGGCCCAGCCAGCACTAAACGTGCCGTTGTAGGCCTGCGCTCCCGTCCCCCACATCGTGAGTCCGGCTGCAGCGCACTCGAATCCACCGCCCATGCCGCTCTGGAGAAGAACCTTATGACCAATCGCCTGCGTGACCTGGCCGTTGATGCCGAGGTTCATGTACGGGGGGCACACGATGGTGCCATTCAGCTGAACCTGGCCAGCCTTGTTGACAGTCGCCGACGTGAGTGTGACCGTGCCTTGTGGTTGTGCGGACACCGCGCTGGCAATCAGCCCGACCAAGAGAAGTGCTGCGACCGTCGCAGCGACGACACGCTTCATCACAAGCCTCTCAGGTGAACGTTCGTGGGCACAAGAACCCGGCCGCGATGGGACGCGGACACGGGTACGACGTGGTGCCTGTCCCTAGGCAGCACCTCCCGCGATCAAGCCACGGGTCGGTCTCGCCGGTGGCTGGGCGCGGTCTCGGCGGCCGTGGGCATTAGGCCGCGTGTCAGAGCCTCCCGTGTGCGCTCCACGCTACGTCCGTGGCCCACACGGTCAATAGTGGGAGCGGTACATCTGGTACCGCTGTACCAGGAACGTTGACGGCGGCGGTGCCAGCGCGCACCAGCCTGCCCTGGAGCGCACGGGCGAGATCGGACGTCCCGGAGCCGACCTCCACTGCCGTGTCCGGGTTTGCGTCAGATGGAGGGCCCCTATCTCCTAACCCCTCCTCCGTTTGACCGTCCCCGCTTCGCGGCGTATAGTCCTACGTCGCGGGGTGGAGCAGCGGCAGCTCGTCGGGCTCATAACCCGAAGGTCGGCGGTTCGAATCCGTCCCCCGCAACCAATCCGTATACCGACCGAACGACCCTGGGACCCGCCTCCCGGGGTCGTTCTCTTGTGCACGGCGCCGGTGCCAACCCCTCGCGTGATCAGGCGTACGTGGACCGGTCGCCCGTGCACGGCGCCGGAACCCGGCGCCTGCGACCCGCCGCCCCCCGGCTCCCGTGGCAACGTCGCGCGTGACCAGGCATCCGCGGCTTGGCGCCCGCCGCCCGCCTACTCGGTCCGGAACGTCAGCAGTGTGGCCGCGACCAGCGCCACCGCCCAGGCCGCCAGCGCCGCGGCCTGGATCGGGTCCACGACCCCCCCGGGCTCGAGTGTCCCCCGCAACAGGCCCGCGAGCTGGGCCGGCGGCAGCAGCGATGCCGGGACCGCGATCGCCGCTGGCAGGTGGTCGAGCGGGATGATGACGCCGCCCAGCAGCAGGAAGACCAGGTACAGGCCGTTGGCCAGCGCGAGGACCGCCTCGGCCCGCAGCGCGCCCGCGAGCAGCAGCCCCAGCGCGCAGAACGCGACGGAGCCCAGCAGCAGCCACGGCAGCGCGGCCAGGACGCCCGGCACGATCCCCCCCGGCGGTGCCCACCCGAGGCTTGCCCCCACCGCGGCGATCAGCACCACCTGGACGATCTCGGTCGCCACCACCGCGAGGGTCTTCGCGGCCAGCAGCGCGGGGCGGGGGAGCGGCGATCCGCCGAGTCGCTTCAGCACTCCGTACGCGCGCTCGAACGCCGTCGCGATTCCCAGGGAGACCAGCCCGGTCGACAC
>JAJYDP010000532.1 GCA_021777365.1 Chloroflexota bacterium
CAGCGCCGCGAGCCCCGCCTGGGCGGCGCTCAGCTCCGACGGGTTGCTCCAGACCGACTCCGGGAACTGCATGAGGATCGCGGTGCGGTTGGCGGTCGACGACGGGAAGTGCGCGTCGAGGAGCGCCGTGCCGGCGGCGGAGTCGGTGCCCGCCGGGGACGACGTCACGTCGCCGAAGCCGGCCACGCCGGTGCTGAGCAGCGTCGCGGCGAGGCCGCCGAACAGGACGACCCCCGCCACGAACGTGACGGCCGGTCGCCGCGTCGCGATCGTGCCGACGCGGTCCCACAGCCCGCGGGTCTCCACCGGTCGATGGCCGATGTCGGTCGGCCAGAAGACCGCGCGGCCGAGCACGGCGAGCAGGGCCGGCAGCAGCGTCAGGCCGGCCAGCAGCATCAGCGCGACCCCGATGGCCAGCGACGGCCCCAGGCTCTGGTACAGCCCGAACTGCGCCATCGCGACGCTGGCCAGCGCCGCGATGACCGTCAGGGCCGAGAACGTGATCGACTCGCCCACCCGCGTGACCGCGCGCACGACCGCGTCGGGCCCGGAAAGGCCGCGCCGCAACTCCTCGCGGACGCGGAACACCAGGAAGACGCCGTAGTCGGTGCCGGCCCCCAGGATCAGGACGATCAGCATGAACTGCGTGATCGACGACACCTGGATGCCGGCGCTCGCGGCCTCCGCGATCACCGGACCGGCCAGCACCAGCACGAAGACGGCCGGGATGAGCGTGACGAGCGGGGCGAGCACGGCGCGGAAGGCAAGGAGCAGCAGCACGATGATGAAGAGGACCGAGAGCAGCTGGGTGCGGTTCTGCGAGCTGCCGGATGCCGCCGCGTTGTCGACCTGGATGGCGAGCTCGCCGGTGAGGTGGACCTGGAGCCCGGCCGGCGCCGCACCGGCCGCCGCCTGGCGGATGGCCCCGACGAGCGTCGCCGCCTCTCCCGCGCCGGCGAACTGCGGGACGTTCGCCTCGATGAGCGCCTGCCTGGCCTCGCCGTCGCGCGAGATGCCCAGGTCGATCACGCCCTTCACGTGCGGCATGCGGCCGATGCGCGCCTCGAGGGCGCTCAGCGCGGCGTTGTCGGCCGCGGTCAGGCCGCCGGGGCGGGCCGCGATCAGCGTGGCGGTCGCCAGGTTCGCGTTCTGGAACGGGGCCGCCATCGTCGCGGCCTGCATGCTCGGCACGTTTGCCGGCAGGAAGCCGCTTGTGGTGTCCTTGGCCACGCTGCCGAGCGACGGCAGCGCGCGCACGGCGACGACCGTGATGACGATCCACGCGATGATGATCGGGTAGCGGAAGCGCACGCTGGCACGGCCGAGCAGCGCGAAGAGTCGGCTCACGTTTCCTCTCTCGGGGCACGGCTCGACGCGCGGTTCGGCTCGCCGGCACGTGCCCGACGATGGCGCCCGGGCGAGTCGATCGCCGGTTCGTTGCAGGTCAGCATCGGGTGCCGGTCACGCGCTCACCGTCGGACCGGCCGTCCGTCTCGACGCATGGTATCGGCGATCGGTAAACGTGGTGTGAGCGGCCGGTGACGTTCCCGCCAGGAATGCGACATGCAGCCGGGCATCGGCGGGCGAGGTGGCGGTCGGTGCCGTGCCGCCCTGCACGATCCAGGCGGGCTCGAGGACGCGCAGCAGGTGCCCGATTCGCGGGCGCTGCAGTCCCGCCGCTCCCCGTTCGACAACCCATCGGACGGCCGTCGCCCCGGTCATCGAGATGGGCCGACGGTGCGGTGCATGTGGACGGTGAGCCGATGGCCGGCATCGCGTGCCGAGGGCCGTTCGGCCCGCCGTCCCGTAATATCCGACCTACCAACTCGGGATTACGTCTCCTGGGGGTCGGACGGGGTGATGGACTTCCCCACCACGGTGCTGCGTGCCCGGTACGCCGCCGCGACGATCCACCCCGGGCTGCCGGGCGCGCTCCCCGGTCACGCGGCCGGCGTCTGATGGAGGAACCGCACGCGATGGACGCTGTTCGATCGGGCGCCGGGGATCCCGGCCGACCGCCTCGACTCCTGCAGGTGCCCCGGGGCCTCGCGGCGCCCGGCACGGCGGACCCGGTCTTCCATCGGGTGCTGCCCCTCGACGCGCTGCCACCGGGCGCGCTGCGCCGCGTGACGGTCGGAGACCTGGACGTGCTCGTGGTGCACACGCCCCGGGGGCTCGTGGCGACCGACGACCGTTGTCCGCACATGGCCGCGCCGCTCTCGCTGGGCACGCTCGACGGCTGTGTCGTGTCCTGCCCGCTGCACCAGGGCCGCTTCGATCTCGCCACCGGCACGACCGTCCAGTTCCCCACGACCGGCGGGCTGGACGCGGACGGGGTGGTGCACCCACCCAGGGCCAATCCCGCCGCCTCGGTCCGCCCCGAGGTGCCCGATCACAAGGCACGCGTGCGGGCGGCGACGCGGGTGCGACGCCTGCGCTACTACCCCCTGCGCATCGCGGATGGCTGGCTCGAGCTGGGACTCCCGGCCGGCTGACGCCCCCGGCCGGAGTCCGTCGGGCGAGGTGCTCAGCCGGCGGTCCGCAACCCCTGCTCGAAGGTCGCGTTCAGCGCATACGCCCCGGCGAGCTCGGACGTCGCCAGGCTCGCGAGCAGCAGCAGCACGCCGAGCAGGATGTGCAGCGGCACGACGAGCGAGTGCGCGAACGCCCACGGGAGCGACTCGCTCGGGGGCAGCGGGCTCGGGAACGCGACGTCGAGGTTCGCGACCATGCCGAGCGCGAACTGCCCGAGCAGCAGCGCCAGGATCAGCAGGATCGGCGGTCGGCAGCGCCGGACCATCCGCTGCCACATCGCCTGTGCCTCATCCTCGGTCACCGTTCGAGTCTACGTCCCGGCGAGGCAGCCGGCCCCCGGGCGGGCGCCGAGCGCGCGACGTGGACCACGCGAGGTGGATCCGGTATCTCGGCGCACCGACGCGGAGGGATGGTCGTGGCCCACGGCCGCGAGATCCGCGAGCCGGCGCGCCGTCTCGGTGCCGCGTGGGCCCGGAACGGGCGTCACCCGCACCGGGCGTGCAGCCACCACCAGGCGAGCCCGCACAGCGCGAATGCCGCCGCGAGGAAGATCCCCGTCTCCGCGACCTGGAAAGGCCAGAAGCGGCTGGCCGGCTGGTAGGTCACGACCGTGTGGTAGGTCGCAGACAGCTTGACGAGGCACGCCTGGATGACCGGTCCGGGCGGGACGTTCGGCAGCTGGCCGAGCGCGGGGCAGGCCTCGAGCAGGTGGCCCGTGAACGGGTGGCCGGACCTGTCGACGACCGCCGCTCCGTACACCCACGCGTTCGGGATGTTCAGTTGTGGGGCGATGAGCGACAGCGTGCCCGTCGGGGCCTGTACGCCGATGACGGGACGCGCCGTCACGAGCGGGAGCGACTCGTGGAGCGGCGCGGCGAGGTTCGGGCGGATCCAGCTCGTGACCACGATGCGGGCCGCCATGAACCCCACGAGCGTCGCGCCCATCGCCGCGACCGTCCGGCGCAGCACCGCGCCTGCGGTCACCCCGAGCGCGAAGGCGAACGCCGTGTAGCCGATCGGGACGATGCCGTGGAAACCGAAATTCAGGGGATCGAAGCGATTCTGGGTCGCGGCATCGAACGGGCCCTGCCACCAGTCGACCATGAAGGCGAGCAGCCCGCCCATCGCGATCGCGGCCAGGCCGACCAGTCCCAGCTTGACGGCAAACCAGCGCCGCCGGGTGATGCTCTGCGTCCAGGCCAGCCGGAACGTGCCGGTCTCGAGCTCGCCGGCGATGAGCGGCGCGCCCAGGAACAGGCCGATGACCGCGGGCGCGACGAGCACGACGAGCGCCACCAGGGTGTGCAGGCCGGCGTCGTCCTGCAGGATGGGGTTCGCGCTCGAGGTGCAGGTCCCGGTGGCCTGGCACCCCGCCTGGAACGCATCGTTCAGCTGGGCCAGGTGGACGCCCGTGACCCCGAGCACGACGGCGAGCACGGCGAGCGCACCGAAGCCGACGATCGCCTCGGTGCGGAACTGGCGCAGGGTCAGCCGGATCACGCGCGAACCTCCAGGTGCGGACGGCCCTCCCGTTCGGCGGTGCGGGCCGCGGCCGCGCGGGTCATGTAGGCGAGGACGAGGTCTTCGAGGTCGAGCGGTTCGACCGACCAGGCCGGGTCGAGGATGGGGCGCTCCGTCCGCACGACGAGCGTGCTCTGCCGGTCGGTCTGGCTCCGGACGATGACCTGCTGGTCGTCCGGCAGCGCGCCG
>JAJYDP010000533.1 GCA_021777365.1 Chloroflexota bacterium
GCGAGCGAGCGCGCGTCCGCGAGCCGTGCGCCCCCGGTCAGTGCCGGCCCGCTCGCGGCTGATCCGGGAGCTTCCTCCCGAGGAGCGACCCAGGGAGCGGCTCGTCGCCCGCGGCGCGGCCGGGCTGTCGAACCCGGAGCTGCTGGCCCTGATCTGGGGCAGCGGAGGTGTCGGGCGGAGTGCCGTCGAGATCGCCTCGGAGGCGGTGGCGTTGCACGGCGGGCTGGCCGGTCTGGCCACGGCGAGCGTCGTCGAGCTCGAGCGGATCCCGGGCGTCGGGGCCGCCCGAGCGTGCCAGCTCGTGGCCGCGTTCGAGCTCGGCCGGCGGCTCCTCGCGGACTGGCCGAGCGGCCGCATCACCGTCCGCACGCCACGGGACGTCGCGGATCGCCTCGTCCTCCAGATGGGCCGGCTGGACAGGGAGGAGCTGCGCGTGGTGCTCCTCAACACGAAGAACCAGGTGCTCGGGATCCAGACCGTCTACCAGGGCAACGTCTCCACCGCGCTCGTACGCGTGGGTGAACTCTTCCGCGATGCCGTCCGGCAGGCGGCGGCCGGGATGATCCTTGTGCACAACCATCCCTCAGGGGATCCGACGCCGAGCCCGGACGACCTGCACCTGACCGCGGAAGCGGTCGCGGCGGGACGCATCCTGGATGTGCCCGTCCTGGACCACCTCGTGATCGGGCACGACGCGTTCGTGAGTCTTCGGGACCGCGGGGTGGCGTTCGAGCGTCCGGGCGGCGGTGGTTGAGCTGGTCGGCGGCGGTTCGGGCAGGCAGCGACCCCCAGGGCCCGCGGGCGGCTGCGGCCGAGGAGCCCGGCGACGCCCCCGGTGCCCGAGTCGGCTGCGGCCGAGGAGCCCGGCGAGCCGCCAGGGCTGACGGCCGGTCCAGCTCCGCGTGTGGCCGCGCAGCGGCTGGGCGAGAGGGCGACCCCGACCATGGCGAGAGGCGAGCCCGGTCGGCGGCAGATCCTGCAGGATGTGCACCCCCGGAGCCGTATGTCGGCTCATGCGATCTGGGCCGGCTGTGCGGTGCCCGCCGGTGGCGTCAAGGGCATCCACGGGCGCGTCGGACTCGCCCGGATCGTGCGTGATTCGCGATCAGCCCACCGGTCCGACCGTCGAATGGCGGCACCTGCATCCGCCTGAGCGCCGCCGCGCCGCACCAGACCAAACCTACGGCTCGTCCGGCGCACCTTCGGCAGGAAAGTGCGATCTGGTGAACCGCCGCTGCCATGGGCGCCCGACCGGGCGCTCGACCGGGCGCGGGCGTTGCCACCGAGCGGCCGAGGGCGTTGCCGCTCAAGCGGGCCGTTATCGCCGAACCGCCGCGGCCATGGGCGCCCGACCGGGCGCGGGCGTTGAGGCGTTGCCACCGAGCGGCCGAGGGCGTTGCCGCTCAAGCGGGCCGTTATCGCCGAACCGCCGCTGCCATGGGCGCCCGACCGGGCGCGGGCGTTGCCACCGAGCGGCCGAGGGCGTTGCCGCTCAAGCGGGCCGTCGTCGCCCAACCGCCGAGGACGCTGCCTCCCCAGCCGCCGTGGCCGCCGCCGACCGGGCCGGCGCGAGCAGCCAGCCGTCGCTGGCCCGTCCCCCGGGCTCCGCGGCGCGTCCCGTGCCCCCTGCGTCGCGTGCGGCGATACGAGTCCCGCCGGGTATACTGCTCCGCGCATCCCAGGTCCGCGCGGACGTTCAGACGCGCCGGGGCGCGCTCCCGCCTCCGCCCAGTCGCCAGCAACAGGCAGGTC
Organism: Chloroflexota bacterium; assembly: GCA_021777365.1. Next base: position 1,753 of record JAJYDP010000533.1, read on the forward strand.
CCACCACGAGCATGCTCGACGCGTTCTTCGGTCTCTTCTCCCGGGATATCGGGATCGATCTCGGCACGGCCAACACCCTGGTGCATGTCCGCGACCGGGGGATCGTGATCAGCGAGCCGAGCGTCGTGGCGCTCGACACCAAGACCAAGAAGGTGCTCGCCATCGGCGCCGAAGCCAAGCGGATGGTCGGCCGGACCCCGGCGAACATCGTCGCGGTGCGACCACTGCGCGACGGCGTGATCAGCGACTTTGACGTCACCGAGCAGATGATCAAGCACTTCGTGAACAAGGTGCACGATCGCGTCGGGCTGATCCCGCGGCCGCGCATGCTGCTGGGCGTGCCCTCGGGCGTGACCGAGGTGGAAAAGCGCGCCGTCCGCGACGCCGCGCTCAACGCCGGCGCGCGCTGGGCCCGCCTGATCGAGGAGCCGATGGCCGCGGCGATCGGCGCCGGGCTGCCCGTCAGCGAGCCGTCCGGCAGCATGATCGTGGACATCGGGGGCGGCACCACCGAGGTCGCCGTCATCAGCCTGGGCGGGATCGTGGTGAGCCGCAGCATCCGCATCGGCGGCGACGAGATGGACATGGACATCGTCGGGTTCGGTCGCCGCGAGTACAACCTGCTCGTCGGCGAGCGGACGGCCGAGGACATCAAGATCGCGATCGGCTCGGCCTATACGGGCGACTGGGACGAGTTGCGCGTCACCCTCCGGGGCCGCGACCTCCTCACCGGGCTCCCGCGCTCGGTCGAGGTCGGGGCGGACCAGATCCGGGAGGCGATCGAGCCGTCCGTCCAGCAGATCGTCGACATCGTGAAGGACACCATCGAGGAGACGCCCCCGGAGCTCGTGGCGGACATCATGGACCAGGGGATCGTGCTGGCGGGCGGCGGTGCCCTGCTGCAGGGCCTGGACCGGCGGATCGCCGAGGCGACCCAGATGCCGGTCCACGTCGCCGACGATCCGCTGACCTGCGTGGCTCGCGGAACCGGCAAGGCGCTCGAGGAGCTCGAGAGCATGGAGCGTTCGCTCGTCGCCGACACGTACTCGCGCCCGCCGCGCTGAGTCGCCAGCCATGTTCGCGACGCGGGCCAGCCGCCGGCGCGGGATCCTGTTCGCCGTGCTCATGGCGGCCGGGCTGTTCCTCCTGGCCTTGAGCGGGACCGGCCCCATGCGCGGGCTCCAGGTGGCAGTGGGCGATCTGCTGACGCCGGTGGAGGCCGCCCTCTCGGGCGCGACGCGCGCCATGGGATCCGTGGTCGGCGCGCTGAGCGAGATCGACCAGCTGCAGGCGCAGAACCGCGCACTCGAGCAGCAGAACCAGCAGCTCGCGGTGGAGAACCGCCAGCTGCAGGAGATCAAGATCCAGAACGAGCAGCTCAGCGCCCTGCTCGGCGTGCAGGGATCGCTCGACTACAGCACCGTCGCCGCGACCGTGGTCAGCCGCGAGGTGTCGCAGTACACGCGGGTCATCACCATCGACGCCGGCACGGACCGGGGCATCGCGCTCAACGACGTGGTGGTGGCGGACGGCGGCGCGCTGGTCGGATCGGTCTGGGAGGTGGGTGCCAACTTCAGCCGCATCCTGCTGATCAGCGACACGCGCTCCACCGTGATCGGCCTGATCGAGTCGAGCCGCGCCACCGGCGAGGTGATCGGCCAGCTGGGCGGCGCGCTCGTGATGCAGGACATCCCTGCCACCGAGCGGGTGAACCTCAACGACACGGTGGTGACGGCAGGGATCGACCTCGGTGACGGCATCAAGTCGCCGTTCCCCAAGGGACTCCTGATCGGCAGCATCGTGGACGTCCAGCGGGACCCGAACGCGGTCGTGCAGACGGCCTTCATCAACCCCGCCGCGAACCTGGACAAGCTCGAGTACGTGCTGGTGATCACGGACTACCACGGCGGCCTGCCGCCCGTGCCGTCGGGGTCGGCCGCCCCCGGCGCGTCGGCGGCGCCGGGTTCCTCGGTCCAGTCGCTGCCCCTTCCGCAGCCGTCGCTCGCGCCGGCCCCCTAGATCCCCTCGCGTGGCGCCGGTCACCGCGGCGTCCTGCAGGCGGCCTCGATCCGTGGCTGATCGTCCGAGCCCCCGCCGGTCGGCTCAGACCCGGCGGCCCAGCATCTCCACCCGGAGCCCGGCCGCCCGGACCGCCGTCGCGTCGACCACGTTGCGCGTGTCGTAGACCAGGTCGCCGGCCATGACCCGGCGCACCGCGGGCCAGGCGATCTCGCGGAACGCCCCCCACTCGGTCGCCACCAGGACGGCATGCGCGTCCCGTGCCGCCTCCACCGCATCCGGCGCCGTCTCGAGCCACGGATCCGCGCGGCACGCCGTCTCCATCGCCTGCGGGTCGTACCCGACCACGGACGCACCACGCTCGCGCAGCTCCCGCGCGAGGGCGAGCGCCGGGGATTCGCGGACGTCGTCGGTGCCGGCCTTGAAGGCGAGCCCCAGCAGGGCGATCCGGGCGCCCGTGATCGGCCGG
>JAJYDP010000534.1 GCA_021777365.1 Chloroflexota bacterium
CGGGGCCCATCGCGTGGCGCCCCACGGGCCTCGCCGGGAAGAACTGCCGGTCCAGCCACGGCCCGAGCACGTACAGGTTCCCGTGACCTGCGATCGCGAGCGTGACGAACCCCAGGCCGTAGGGGAGGTCCTGGCCGAAGTAGTAGGGGTGGACGTTCCAGGACGCGGTGAGGAAGAACAGCAGCGATAGTGCCGCGCCACCCCAGGCAGCCGCCTGGAACGCGATGCCCGAGAGCACGCCCAGGCCCACGGCGATCTCGGCCAGGGCGATGAGCACGCCCATCAGCCACGCGTTGGGGATGGCGAGCGCCGTGATCAGCGGGGCGAGCGGCGAGGCGTGGGCATACCCCTGGAGCTGGACCAGGATGCTCGTCCTCGACGACAGGTCGAGGAAGGTCGGGTCGAGCGCGATCTTGTCGATGCCCGCGTAGAGGAACGTGAACCCCACGAACAGGCGGAGCGGGAGGAGGGCCGACGCGGCGATCCATCCCGCCGGCGAGCCGAGCAGACCCGGCGGCTGGCCCTGCCGCGACCCGTGCGCGGGCCGGCGGGGCGGGGCGGGACGCGATGCGACGGGTTCACGGTCCTGTGGCGTGGGCGTCGCGCCGGCCGCGAGGGGCCCGGCACCGTATGAGGGATCGGGCGGCAGCGCGCTGCCCCCGCGTGCCTCCGACGACCGTCTGCTTCCGCCCCGGCGTGAACGCGCCAATGCCCGGTCTCCTGTTGCCGATCTGCCCGGCGAGTCTCGCAGACGCACGTTGCGACCGCGCGGCGAGGAGGTGAAGGTTTCACCACGGTCCGGCAGCACCGGTGGCACGCACCGGGTGCGATCAGAGGCGCCTGCGCAGGTAGACGGCCACCCCCTGCTCGTACCCGACCGACTCGTAGAGCTGCAGCGCCCCCGGCCGATGCCGCCCGGCCGTCACCTCGATGAACGCGCACCCCCGGCCTCGGGCGTGCTCCTCGGCCGCCGTCATCAGCTCGTGCCCGACGCCGCGCTCGCGCACCCCCTCGTCCACGACGAGCGCGAGCACCCGCGCGATCCAGTCGCCGTGCTCGAAGCGCGGCATGACGTGGACGGCCACGAACCCCACGACCTCGCCGCGGGCCGTCGCGACGAGCACGGCCGAGCGGCCGTCATCCCAATTGGCGAGCCGTTCGACGATGTCGGTCGGCCCCGCCGGGTAGCCCTCCGCCGTGAGGAGCGCCGCGACTGCCGGCGCATCGTCGCGCGTCGCGGCCCGAAGCAGCCACTCCCCCGGCGCGGTCACGGCCGCTGCCTCGATCTCGGCCAGCGACCCGCGAGCCGGGGCGGGGTGGCGGGCGTCGGCATGAACCACGCCCGTGCCGCCAGGAGCCCGGCGAGCACCAACGCCGGGACGACCAGGTTCGCGCCGAAGAAGGCCCAGAAGCCCGCGTCGCCCAGCGGCGCGCCCGGGCGCAGCATTCCGAGGTCGGCGATGCCCGAAATGATGTAGGCGACGCAGGCGACGACCCCGAGCACCCAGCCGAGGAGCGTCCGGCCCGGCACGCCGATCCCGCCGCCCAGGGCCAGCAGCGCAAACAGGGCGGGCCAGAGCGGCGACGGGGGCGCCACGGCGATCGTCTCGGGCATCGGGCTGGCCATCACGCCGCTGCGGGCGATGGCCAGGGTGTCGGCCAGTCCCATGAACGCGCGGACCAGCAACGCAAGTGCGAGCGCCAGCAGGACCACACGGCTGTGGCGCGCCGCGACTCCATTCACAACGCGCACCCTATCACTCGCCACCAAACCCGGGCCGGCAGCGCTCGCGCGGTACCATGCAGCCCGCGGGCATACGGCCCACGACGCGAACCGAAGGAACGGGTGATGGATCGTCTCGCACGTCCCGTCGGCCTCGGGCTCGCCGCCCGCGGCGAGGTGGACGAGGTCGTCTCGTGGAGCGCACAGGCCCGGGCCGCCGGACTCGACTCCGTGTGGGTCCACGACAGCTACTTCGAGCGTGACGCCGTCACCTTCGTGAGCGCGATCGCGTCCGAGGTCGGCGCGGACGAGACGCCGGACGGGTTCCGGATCGCGCTGGGTGCGGTCAACCCGTACACACGCCATCCGGTCGTCCTTGCCATGACCGGCTCCGCACTCGACGAGATGGCGCCGGGGCGCATCGTGATGGCGCTGGGCACCGGGCTGCCGCTGCGCCTCCGGCAGATGGGCATCCCCTACGCGCTCGACGAGGCGGTCGAGCGGGTGAGCACGGCCGTGGACCAGGTCCGGGCGCTCTGGGCCGGCGAGCGGCTCCCCTCGGCCACGCCGGGGCTGCCGCCGATCCAGCCCATGTTCGAGCCGCCGCACCGGATTCCGCTGGTGATCGCCGCATACCGGAAGGAACTGGTGGCGCTCGCCGGGCAGAAGGCCGATGGCTACCTCGCGCGGCCGGCGGAGTCGATCCCCTCCCTGCGCGGGATCCTCGACCGGCTCCGGGCGTCGGCCGAGGCGGCCGGGCGCGACCCCGCCTCGATCGAATCGGCCGGCTACCTGCTCTCGCTGGTCGACCGCACGCGGCGGGAGGCGCTCAACCGCGCCAAGCGCGAGCCGTTCGTGATCTACATGCTCTCGGTGCTCAGCGACATCTCCCTCGCACGCGCCGGTTTCGACCGCGAGCTGCGCGATCGGGTCGCGGCCGCGTGGCGCGCCGAGGACTACCACGAGGCGTCCAAGCTCATCCCCGACGAGCTGCTCGACGCGTTCATGCTGTGCGGCACCCGCGAGGACGTCGCCGCGAAGGCCATGGCGTTCCATACCCATGCGGGGCTGGACCTGCCGCTGCTGCAGCCGGTGGTCCAGGAGGAGCGGCAGGTCACGGAGCTCGTCGCGGCCGCCGGCATCTACGCCGGGCTGCCCGAGCCCGTGGCATCGCGCGTCGCAGCGCCCCCTGCCCCCGGGGTCGCCTGGGACGATCGCGCGGCGGCCCGGACTGTGGCGAGCGTGGGCGCGACGGGACCTGCCGCGGAACGGCTCGGCTTCGGTCCCTGGTTGTGGCGACGCCTGGGAGCGACGTGGGAGATTCTGCGGCCGTTCGCCTACACCGCGTCCGCGATCCCGGTGGCGGCCGGAGGGGCCCTGGCTTTCGTCGACGGGCGATTCGACCCACTGCTGTTCCTGCTGGCGCTGGCGGGCGGCATGCTGCTGCACTCGGGCACCAACATCGTGAACGAGATCTACGACGTGCGGCAGGGTATCGACACGATCACCTCGCCGCGCGCCAGCCACGCCATCGTGAAGGGCCGGGTCACCGAGCGCGGCGCGTATGCGCTCGCGATGGCGGCCTTTGCGCTCGCCACGCTGCTCGGCATCGCACTCATCTCGGCGCGCGGGCTGCCGATCGCGGTGCTCGGCGTGCTGGGGCTGGCGGCCGGGTACTTCTACACGGCCCCGCCGTTCCAGTACAAGTACCGGGCGCTCGGCGTGCCGCTCGTGTTCGTGCTGATGGGCCCGATCATGACGGTGGGCGGGTACTTCGCCGCTTCCGGGAGCTGGTCGGTCAACGCACTGGTCCTGTCGATCCCGGTGGGATGCCTGGTCGCCGCGATCCTGCACGGCAACGAGTGGCGCGACATCAGCGAGGACACGCGGGCGGGGATCGTCACGCTGTCGTCGCGGATCGGCAAGGAGTTCGCGCACTACGCCTACCTGGGACTGATCCTCGGCGCCTACATGACGCTCTCGATCGCCGTGGCCCTGCACCTGATCCCCATCGGCGCGCTGCTCGCGATCCTCTCGCTGCCGTTCCTAGCGCAGGTGCTCCGCTCAGCGGAGCTGGGTGCCACGGGCCAGGCGCGGGCGATCGCGATGATCGATCTGCAGACCGCCAGGCTGCACCTCGCGTTCGGCGCGCTGCTCGTGATCGGGGTCGTGATCAGCGTCTACCTGCGCTGATCACGGGCCGGCGGAGGGCCGGGCCTGGACGGCCGGATCGTGCCCGCCTGAGCCGTGGCCCGCCCTCGACACGAGGATAATCATGCGGTCGCACGGAGGACGGTGCCCATGGGGCGGACGGTCGGTCACGGCTCCCGCATGATCCGCGACCTGGCGCGGCGACGCCGGGCGCGGAGACTCGCGCGCACATCCGCGGCCGCCACCGCGGCGCTGGTGGCCGAGGCGCTCCGGCTGCGCGCCGAGGCTGAGGCGCTGGTGACGAGGCTCGGGCCGGCCCTGGAGGAGGCCAGACACGCCGTGTCCGAGGCAGAGGAATGGCTGC
>JAJYDP010000535.1 GCA_021777365.1 Chloroflexota bacterium
TCGACGTGGCCGGCCCGGAGACGCCCACCTTCCAGGTCCGCGACTACCGCCGGCTCTTCGACCGCTGCCGCCGGAAGGGCCTCGGCATCACCGTCCACACGGGCGAGGCGGGTCCCGTCGAGGAGATCGTCGAGGTCATCGAGCAGCTCGAACCGTCCCGCATCGGGCACGGGGTCAAGGCCGCCTACGATCCGCGGACCATGGCCATGATCCGCGAGCGCGGGATCGTGCTCGAGATCTGCCCCACCAGCAACCTGAACACCGGCGTGGTGTCCGGGTGGGACGAGTTCCGCTGGATCTTCGACACGTTCCGGCGCAACGGCGTCAGGTACACCATCAACACCGACGGCCCGGAGATGCTGAAGACCTACATCCGGGACGAGCTCGCGAGCCTGACCCGGCTGGGGATCCTCTCGGTGGAGGAGCAGCTCCAGTCGGCGGAGTGGGCGCGGCAGGCCTCGTTCGTGGCGGGGGTGGCCGACGTCGCGCCGCCCCGGAGGCGCCCTCCGGCCCGCAAGACGGTCGAGCGCGAGGAGGCCTGACCCGGGCACGGCCCGGCTCGAGCCGACGTGGCCGCCCGGGCGAGTCCGGGCGCCGCCGGCCTCCCGCCACGGGTGTCTCGCCCCGCCGCCGGCCCCCGGCGCGGGTGTCTCGCCCGGCTCAGGCCGGCGTGTCCGCCGTCCCGCCCGCGTCCTCCAGCAGGCGGTACTCGCAGCAGCGGGCGCCCGAGGCGATGTGCCGTTCGCGCACGACCTCGACCCCCAGGATCTCGCTGAACAGCCGGATCTCCGCGTCGCACGCGGCCGGCGCGTCGGTGGCCACCTGGTGGATCGGGCAGTTGTGCTCGACCAGGTGGAGACCGTCGTCCTCGCGCAGCTCGCACACGTACCCCTGCTCCGTCTGGATCTCGGCGAGCTCGCGTGCCCGCTCCGCGAGCGGTGCCTCCACCAGCCCGCGCGACTCCAGTCGCTCGCGGACCGCCCGGACCTGCGCCTCGCGGCGGGCCTCGAAGACGCGGGAGATGAGATCCGTGCCACCGACGTCCCGCACCGCGCCGAGCAGGGTGACCGCGAGGCGGTCGTAGCTCGCCGGGAGGAGCGGCTGCGCGCGATCCGTGACGTCGTAGAGATGGCGCGGTCGGCCGACCCCGTGCCGCAGGCTGCGTCGCTCGACGAGGCCCTGCGCCGCCAGGGTTCGCAGCTGCTGCAGGACCGCCGTGCGGCTCATCCGGAACTGGGCGGCGAGCCCGTCCGGACTCAGCGGCCCCGTCCGCCGGAGTGCCAGCAGGAGGGCCTGCGGACTCGGGGCGTGCCGCTGTTCCTGAGCGCGCTCGTCCATCGCCCGAGCCTACCACCCGCGCCGGGCGTCGTGGCCGCCTCCGCCGCGCAGCGAGTCCGGTCCCGCGACGCGGCGCTGCTCGTACCCCGCCCCGATGCGCACCGGCGGCGAGGCTGGCACGCCGTGTCGTACCATGGCTTGCCGTGCCCGAACTCAGACCCTTCCGCGCGCTCCGGTATGACCCGGGCGCCGGGGATCCCCGCGACCTGGTGAGCCCGCCGTACGACGTCATCCCGGCGGACCGGCAGCGGGCGCTCGCCCGTCGCCACCCGCGCAACGTGGTGCGCCTGGATCTCCCGCTGGACGAGCCCGGGGATCCGCCGGACGAGCGATACCGCCGGGCGGCCCGGGATCTCGCGGCGTGGCGCTCGGACGGGACGCTGCGCAAGGATCGCCAGCCCTCGGTGTACGTCTACGAGCAGGCGTACACGGTCCCCGGCACCACCGAGCACCGCGTGCAGCGCGGCTTCTTCGCCCGCCTGCGCGTGGAGGACCCGGGACCCGCCTCGGGCATCCTGCCCCACGAGCGGACGCTCAGCGGGCCCAAGGAGGACCGCTACCGCCTCCTGCGTGCGACGGGCATGAACGCCAGCCCGGTGGTCCTGCTGTTCGAGGACCCGGACGGGGCCGCGCTCCACGTCCTCGACACGACCTGCCGGGGCGACGCGCAGGTCGACCTGGTCGACGACGACGGCGTCCGCCACCGCCTCTGGCAGCTGCCGGCCGAGGACCCCGAGCTGGGCCCGCTCGTCCAGGTGCTCCTCCGCGCCGGATCGGCGGGTCCGTTGACCATCGCGGACGGCCATCACCGCTACGAGACCGCGCTCCGCTACCAGGACGAGCGGCACCGCGATCGTGCGCTCGACGAGCCGGCACCGTTCGACTACCTGCTGGCGCTGCTGCTGCCCACGGACCAGCCGCTCACCGTGCTGCCCACGCACCGGGTGGTGCGGGACGGGATCGCGGGCGAGGCGCTGCTTGCCGCTGCCGCGGCGCTCTTCGACGTGGAACGGCTGGACTCGGCGGACGCCCTGCTCGCCGCGATGGCGGCCCCCGGCCGGGTGGCCGGCGCCCCGGCCGGTGCGACGAGCGCGTGGAGCGCTGCGTCGGCCGCCTCCGGCCACGGACCCGCCACCGGCGGTCCCGGTCGGCCGACGGGCCCGGCTCCGGCGGACCGCCCGCACCGGTTCGGGCTGTGGACGGCCGGGGTCGGCGCGATCCTCCGGGTGCGGCCCGCGGCGTTCGAGCCGCTCCTGGACCCCGACGCGTCGGCGGCCGTGCGCTGGCTGGACGTCAGCCTGCTGGAGGTGGCGCTCGAGCGCCTCCTCGACGTGGACCGCGCCGCGACCGCCGGCGGCGGACGGCTCGTCTACACGAAGGACGCCGCCGAGGCCGTCGCCATGGTGGACCGCGGCGACGGGGTCGCGGCATTCCTGGTGGACCCGACGCTCGTCGAGGACGTGCTGCGGGTGGCGGCCGCGGGGGAGGTCATGCCCCAGAAATCCACCTACTTCTACCCGAAGCAGGTGACCGGCCTCGTGCTGAATCCCCACGAGTGGTGAGCGGGCCCGAGCGCCCGATCCGCAAGGACGAGATCGTCCTCGAGGATCGCGGCATCTACGTCGAGTCCTGGCTGCCCGAGCGGCGCTCGCGCCGCCGGCCGCTCCTCCTGGTGCACGGCGAGCTCGGCGGGTCGTGGCTGTGGGAGCGCTACCTCGGGTACTTCGCCCATCGCGGGTGGGAGGGGCACGCGGTCAACCTGCGCGCCCACTACTGGTCGGAGACCGGCGACGTGTCGGGCATCGACCTCGACACGTACGTGGGAGACGTGCTGGCCACCTTCGACCACATCCCCCCGAACCCCGTCCTGGTGGGGCACGGCATGGGCGGGCTCCTCGCCCTTCGCGCCGCCGAGGAGCGGCACGCCGCTGGCATCGTGCTGATCAGCCCGGCGCTCCCGGCCCAGCTCCTGACGCCGCCCCGGGCCCACGTGATCCGCGAGATCCCCGATGCGTACGGCCGTGACCTGCTCGGCTGGCAGGTCCTCGCCGAGGAGCTCCGGCGCCGGAACCCGGACCTGGGCATCGAAGACGTGCTCCGCATCCAGCACCTCATGGGACGCGAGTCGGGCGCGGCGCGCCGCTCGATGCTGCTCGGCGTTCCCGTGGACCGGGAGCGGATCGGCGCCGTCCCTGCGCTGGTGATCGGCGGTGGCCTGGACCGCGCCTTCCCGGAGCGCGACAGCGAGCGCCTGGCGACATGGCTGGGCGCGCAGTACGAGCCGTTCGGGGCCCATTCGCACTACGGGCTGGTGATCGGCTCGGAGAGCTTCACGCAGGTGGCCGAGACGATCCGGCTCTTCCTGGAGGCCCACCGGCTGTAGCGCCGCCGGCGGTGGCGGGGCCGGCCGTGGCCGCCACGCGGACGGGCTGTGGTACCATTCGCGCCGCTTCGCCGCGCCCACCGCGGCAACGGACGCGCCGCATTCGTCTAGAGGCCCAGGACACCGCCCTCTCAAGGCGGAGATCATCGGTTCGAATCCGATATGCGGTACCAATCCCTTCGTCCCCGCACGGCACCGCCGTGCCCGCGTTCGGCCTCCCCGCCGCCGGCAGCCACCGTCGTCGGCCGTCGGCCGGCGCCGTCGTGGGCCCAGGCCGCTGCCCGCCGGGCCGGTCGTCGGCCCTCCCCGGGCCGCGCGGATACACTCCCGCAATCGGTGTCCCGCGTAGCGGTCGTGGTTGCCGCGGAGGTCACATGTCCAGGAGTCCGCGCCGGCTCGTCATCCTTGCCGAGGGGGAGTTCCGCCCGCACGCGGCGAAGACCGCGCTCGGGGTGATCCGCTACGGCCCGGACCCCGTGCTGGCCGTGATCGACTCGACACGAGCCGGGGGCAAC
>JAJYDP010000536.1 GCA_021777365.1 Chloroflexota bacterium
CATCGTGGGGTTGCGAGGCAAGCAGGCGACGGTGGTCGGCGAGGTTCGCTGGCGCTCGGATCCTATGGACGTGGGCGTCCTGGGCGAACTCGAGCGTTTCAAACTGCCCGCGCTGGCACGGGCGGGGGTCCGGGTTGCGCGACCCGCCATCGTCCTGGTGAGTCGGTCGGGGTTCACCAGGAGTCTCCTCGATGCGGCCGAGCGGGAACGCCGGATCGTCCTCGTCGACCCCGAGATGCTCACCCGGGAGACTGCCTGATCGCCGCCCTTCCGCCCGCGGTCAGATCGTCAGCCGCAGCCCCGGCTCGGCGACCAGCGACTCGCCCGCGAACGTCGACCGGGCCAGCTCGAGCGCGGCCCTCGGGTCGACGCCGTCCAGGAAATGCGTCAGCACCAGTCGCCCGACCCGGCCGACCGTCGCGACCCGCGCCGCCTCGGCGGCGTTCAGGTGGTTGGGCCCCTCGATGATCGGGCCCGCGCCGTGCGAGGCCTCCACCAGCAGGGTGTCGCCCGGATGGATCAGGGGGAGCAGATCGTCCGCCCGACCGCAGTCGCCCGAGTAGACCAGTCCAGGCGCCGAGGAGTTGGCCAACCCTGAGGGATCGCCCGAGCCCGACTGGTCACCGGAGGCCGCCAGTTCGCCCGAGCCCGATCGGCCCGCGGGGGCCACCCGGAAGGCGAAGCTCGCCCCGGAGTGCAGCACGGGCGCGACCGACACCTGGAAGCCGGCGATCGTCATCGTCCCGGGCGTCAGCGGGTCGCCGGGCAGATCGCACAGGAAGTCCAGCTCGTTGGTCAGCGCGTCGAAGCGCTGCCGGAGTTCACGCGGCCCGTGCAACCGCACCGATGGCGCGGGCTCGCACCCGTAGCGCAGGAAGAGCCGCAGCGGGACCAGGTCGATGCAGTGGTCGGGATGCACGTGCGAGATGAGCACGCCGCCGAGCGTGGCCGGATCGCGGAACCCCGACAGCGCGGAGAAGCTTCCCTGGCCCATGTCGAGGAGGATGGCGGACGTCGAGGAGCGGCCAGGTGCCTGGAGATCGCCGAGCGCGGAGGCAGCGGCGGGCAGATCGGCCGGCGCGCCCAGCTCGACCAGGTACGACGACGACGCGCGGCCGGGGGTCGTGCTCCACGCAGCCGCGGAGCCCACCACGGTCAGGCGCATGGCGTCTGCCTCAGCCACGTGTGACCCCCTCCCGTCCCAGCAGCGCACCGATCAGCTCGGTCGACAGCTCGACCGCGACCCGGTCACCGCCTCGCCGGAAACTCAGCGCGCGGAACCCCGCCCGCCCGATCGATCGGTAGACGTCGGCCAGGCCGAACGCGAACTGCTCGACCCGGTGCGCGTCGCTGCCGGCGACCACCCGCTCGCCCCCCAGCTCGCGGAAGCGCGCCACGACCACCGGTGGCGGGTATGGCTCGTGGGCCGCCTGGCGGAGCCCGGAGGCGTTCATCTCGAGCGCCGTCCCCGTCTCCACCAGCGCCCGGAGCAGCCGGTCGTAGATGTCGGCGTGGGGCTCGTACTCGAACGGCCCGAGGTGCGGCTGCGTGTAGCGCTTGACGAAGTCGAGGTGGCCGATGGTGTCGAACAGACCGCTGCGGATGGCCCGCTCGACCTCGTCCCAGTAGAAGGCGGTGGCCTCGCGGTGGGTCTTGCCGGCACACCAGGCCGCGGCGGTCTGCGGGTCGCGGAAGGGGGTGCGCCGCGACATGTGCACCGACCCGATCACGTAGTCGTAGGCGTGCGTGGCGAGGTAGCGGCGGATCTCGTCCTCGACGCCGCGCTCGTAGGTGGCTTCCAGGCCGAGCCGGATGACGGGCTCGCCGGCCCAGCGCTCGGCCGCCTCGCGGACGGCGCGGACGCGTCGGTCGTAGTCGGCGAAGTGGTGTGCGGGATCGCCGGCGACGAAGTCGATGTGGTCGGTGATGGCGAGCTCGGCCACGCCCTGCTCCCGGGCCAGGGCCGCGTGCGCGTCGAGGGGCACGTCGGCGTCGGGTGAGAGGTCGGTGTGGAGGTGGGCGTCGAGCGGGAGCGGGACGGGCATCGCCCGCAGGGTACCTGTTCGGCGGGTCAGGCGCGCGCCGTGACCTCGGTGGGGTGATGGCGGCCACGGGCCGCTCGGCGCCGTCCCGCTCGCGCAGCGATCCTCGCGGGCCGTGACCTCGGCGGGGAAGTGGGGCGTCGCCGGTAGAATGGCGCGGCCATGACGACCACGGAACCGATTGTGCCGTCGGCGCCCGAACCGGCTGGCCAGTCGGCCGTGTCGTCGCTGTCGCCCGACCACGAGATCCCGCGCTACGACGACCTGCGCTACCGGGACGTCTTCTGGGCGGCGCGCGACTACGAGGACCGCTGCGACAGGATCGCGATCCGGGCGCTGCTGCCCGCCACCGGCGAGCGGCTCCTGGAGGTTGGGGCGGGGTATGGTCGCCTCGCCGGCGAGTACCGCGGTTACCGGGAGGTCGTGCTCCTGGACGCGTCGGAGGCGCACGTGTCGGCCGCGCACGAGCAGTTCCGCGACGACCCGCGGATCCGGGTCGAGCGGGGCGACGCGTACGCGCTGCCGTTCGAGGACGGGTCGTTCGACGCGGTGGTCTGCGTCCGGGTTGTGCACCACCTGGAGCACCCGGCGGCCGTGTTCGCCGAGTTCGCGCGGGTCCTTCGGCCGGGCGGCGTGCTCGTGCTGGAGTTCGCCAACAAGCGCAACCTCAAGGCGATCCTGCAGCACGCGCTGGGCCGCCAGGACTGGTCGCCGTTCACGATCGAACGGCACGAATACCTGCCGCTGCATTTCGACCGGCACCCGCTGGAGGTGCGGCGGTTGCTGCGCCGGGCGGGGCTGCGGGTGGAGGCGGTGCGCGCGGTGTCGCTCCTCCGGTTGCCGATGCTGCGGGGGCGGATTCCGGCGCGATGGCTGGCGGCGCTGGAGGGGCCGTTGCAGGGACCGTTGGGCTCGGTGACGCCGGGGCCGAGCGTGTACCTGCGGGCGCGGAAGGCGGAGTAGAGCCAGACCGAGGGCCGGGAGCCGGGGGCCGAGAGCCGGGGGCCGGGGGCCGGGGGCCGAGCGGCGGTGGGCCGGGGGCCGAGCGGCGGTGGGCCGGGGGCCGAGCAGTCCGCCGTCGCGCCGTCGCCCACTCGCGCACCGGCGCCGTCGCGCAATCGCGCACTGGCGGGCACTCGCGCAACCGCGTCGTCGCGCAATCGCGCACTGGCGGGCACTCCCGCACTTGCCGGACTCCCGCCGTCGCGCGCACTCCCGCACTCGCGCACCGGCGCCGTCGCGCCCACTCGCGTCGTCGCGCCCACTCGCCCACTCGCGTCGTCGCGCACTCCCGCACTCCCGGACTCGCGTCGTCGCGCCCACTCGCGCAACCGCGTCGTCGCCCGGAGCCACGTAGCCACGTAGCCACGAACCCGCGGTCAATCGCCGGTGAAGTGGGTGATGGGCCGTCGTTGAGTCGTCCACGCCATCATGGTCGCGTGGACGATCAACGCTTCGGGACCGCGATCCGGCTGCTCCGGCTCAGGCGGGGGTGGAGCCAGCAGGACCTGGCCGGCAGGGCCGGGCTCTCACGCGCCTCGATCTCCCGCATCGAACGCGGTCACTGCGCGACCCTGACGCTGCGTGCACTGCGTGTCGTCGCAGGAATCCTGGACGTCCGTCTCGAGTCCGAGGTCCGGTGGCGCGGTGGACAGCTGGACCGGCTGCTGGACGAACGGCACGCGGCCATGCAGGAGTCGATCGCGGGCCGGCTCACCGCGCTCTCTGGCTGGACGTTCACGACGGAAGCGTCGTTCTCCGTGTACGGCGAACGGGGGTCGATCGACGTGCTCGGGTGGCACGCGAAGCGGCGGGCGCTGCTCGTGGGGGAGTTGAAGACCGAGCTCGACGACCTGCAGGACACCACGGCGACGCTCGACCGGAAGCAGCGGCTGGCGCCGGTGGTGGCCCGAGAGCGCGGCTGGGGCCCGGCGGAGACCGTCGGTCGCTGGCTGATCCTGGGAGAGCGCGGCTCGAACCGGCGGCGCGTGCAGTCGCACTCGGCCGTGCTGCGCAATGCGTTCCCCGACGACGGGCACCGGGCTGTCTCGTGGCTCGCCGATCCGGTCGGGCCGTTCAGCGGGCTGAGCTTCCTGCCAGTTGCCACCCCCGGGAGCGCGCGCGGGGTCCGCCGCCGGGATGGGGCGTGACCCGAACCGGGTCTCGTGCTCGCCGCGGCCGGGTCCTGTGCTC
>JAJYDP010000537.1:0-2166 GCA_021777365.1 Chloroflexota bacterium
TGGTTCACCCGGGTAAAGGGCGGCGACGCCGGCGTGCTGCCCGTCGTGGCCGCCCTGGTCGCCGTCACGGTTGTCTTCCAGGTCGTCAGCCCGAACCACATCTACCTCTCGCCGGGCAACCTCGTCAACCTGTTCGACCAGAGCGCGGTGTTCATCGTGCTGGGGATGGGCGAGATCTTCGTCCTGCTGCTGGGTGAGATCGACCTGTCCATCGGCTACGTCGCGGCGATCGGCGGGATCCTGGCCGGCGAGTTCGTGCAGCCGGACATCAACTGGCCGTGGTGGGCGGCGATCGCCGTGGCGCTGCTCGCGTGCGCCGGGATCGGGGCCCTCCATGGGATCATCATCACCCGGTTACGGTTGCCGTCGTTCGTGGTCACCCTGGCCGGCAACCTGTTCTGGTTCGGGGTCATGATCATCATCCTCGGCCCCGCCGGTGGCGTGGCAATCACCAGCACGGTTCAATCCAACCAGCAGGCCCTGTCCGGCATCGTGTACGCCTACATCGATCCGGTCATCAGCTGGATCGGGCTGATGGCGATCGTCGCGCTGCTCGGCGCATCGATGTGGCTGCGCGATACCGGTCGGCGGCGCAGCGGTCTCGTGGCTCCTCCGGTGGGCCTGACCCTCGCCAAGATCGCCTTCATCGCCGTGGCCGGGATCGCCGTCGTGGCCATCTGCAACATCAATCGGGGCCAGTACCTGCCGATCATCGGGGTGCCGTGGGTGGTGCCCCTCGTCCTCGTCGTGCTCGGGGCCTCGATGGTCCTGTTCGAGCGGACCCAGTTCGGGCGCCACATGTATGCGGTCGGCGGCAACCCCGAGGCGGCTCGTCGGGCCGGCGTCGGCGTGACCGCAATCCGCACGTGGGCCTTCGTCCTCTGCTCGCTCACCGCCGGGATAGCCGGCATCATCTATTGCTCGCAGCTGGGCGGTATCACCACCAACATCAACGGCGGTCAGTACGTGCTCTATGCCGTGGCCGCCGCGGTCATCGGCGGCACCAGCCTCATGGGCGGGCGTGGCAGGGCAATTCACGGTCTTCTCGGTGGGCTGGTCATCGGGGCCATCTACAACGGCCTGTACCTGCTCGGGCTCCAGATCCAGTGGCAGTTGATCGCCACTGGACTGGTCCTGCTCGCTGCCGTGACCATCGACGCGCTCTCGCGGCGAGGGGCGACTTCCGGGAGCCTGGCCCGCGCCTGACCGGGTTCGGTGGCCTCCGCCACCTGAGCGTCAGGCCGGTCGCCGCATGAACTGGCGGCCGGCCTGACGCTCCACCACCGCCGGCCGGTTGGCGCCCATTGCGCCAATATGCGTGCGTCTGTATAATCATGCGCCCATGGCCACCCCCACCGATCTGTCCGACCGGCCGCGTGCCACGTCCAGGTCCGGCGCCCGGATTCCGCTCGCGCGGCATCCGGAATCCGGCACGCCCGCCCGGCCCATCCGCGTCGGCATCCTCGGCGCCACGGGCTACGTCGGCGCGGAACTCGTCCGCCTGCTGGAACGCCATCCGGCCGTTCGCATCGTGGCGCTCGCGGCCCGCAACCGGGACGGCGTGCCGGTCGGCGAGGCGTTCGCGCACCTGGCCGAGACCGGACACCGCATCGATCCCGGGCTGCCGGACGCGTCGGAGCTCGACGCTGTCATGCTGGCGTTGCCGCACGGACAGGCGGCCGCCATCGCGCCTGCGCTCGCATCGAGCGGGCTGCTCGTGGTCGATCTGGGCGCGGATTTCCGCCTGGCGGATCCGGCCGACTACCGGGAGTTCTATGCACTCGACCACCCGGCGCCCGAGCTGCTCCCCGGCGGCCCCGGGCGACCCGCGTCCGCCGACCGCGCCTCGCTCCCGGCGGCGGTGTACGGGCTTCCCGAACTGCACCGCGAGGAGATCCGGGGCGCACGGCTGATCGCCTCGCCCGGGTGCTACCCCACCACCACGATCCTCGCCCTGGCGCCGCTCGCGCGCGCGGGCCTGATCGCGGACGTCGTGGTCGACGCCAAGAGTGGGGTCAGCGGCGCGGGCCGCGAGCCGAAGCTCGAGACCCACTTCTCGGAGGCGAACGAGTCGGTGCGGGCGTACGGGCTGGGCGGCCACCGCCACCTGCCGGAGATCCGCGACCAGCTGGCGGCGCTCGGCGCCTCGGCCGCGTCGCTGGCGGG
>JAJYDP010000537.1:2176-4235 GCA_021777365.1 Chloroflexota bacterium
GGCCTGGTCTTCACGCCCCACCTGGTGCCCATGACCCGCGGGCTCCTCGCCACCTGCTACGTGCGGCCGTCGCGGCCGGTGACGCAGGGGGAGCTCGACGCTCTCTACGCCGGGATGTACGGCGACGAGCCGTTCGTGCAGGTCGCGCCCTCGCCGCCCTCGACGAAGACCGTGACCGGCAGCAACCTGTGCCGCGTGCACATCCGGCTCGACACCCGGAGCGGCCGGATCCTGGCCATCGCCGTCACGGACAACCTCGTGAAGGGCGCCGCCGGGCAGGCGGTGCAGTCGCTCAACCTCGCGAGCGGCCTACCCGAGACGACGGGGCTCGAGCAGCTCCCCCTCTACCCGTGAGCCTTGAGACGACCGGCACGCCGAGTGCCGGGGCCGCTCCCCCGCTGGACCCGTCGGCCCTGGCGCGCCTCGCCGTCGAGGCCGCCAGCATCCCGGTGGAGATGCGGCCGCGGATGCCCGCCGGCTTCGCGGCCGGGGCGCTCGCGGCCGGAATCAAGCCGAGCGGCCGAGCGGACCTCGCCGTGATCACCGTGACGACACCTGGCCCGGCGTCGGCGGCCGCCCTGTTCACCCGGAACCGCGTCCAGGCGGCGCCGGTGCGCCTGAGCCGTGCCCATCTCGCCGCGACGGCCGCAGAGACCGATGGGAACGCGGGCGGCGCCGGGGGCCCGCGGGTGGGCGACGGTGGCGACGGCTCGATCGCGTCCCACCAGGGCGAGTGGACGCCGCCGCACGGCACCGCCCGGGCGGTCGTCGTCACGGCCGGCTCGGCCAACGCCGCCACGGGACCCGCGGGCGACGCCGACCAGGCGGAGATCGCCCGCCTGCTGGCCGCGGCCGCGGGGTGCGCATCGGAGGAGACGCTCCTCGCCTCGACCGGGCTGATCGGGACGCGTCTGCCGGTGGACAGGGTGGCCGCGGGGATCGCCGCGCTGGTCCCCGCCGGGCTTGCCGGCGACCAAGCGTCCCTTGCCGCCGTCGCCACGGCGATGATGACCACCGACACGCGGCTCAAGGCGGCCACCACGACCCTGGACCTGCCGGCCCCGGGGGGCGCCCGCCGGGTCCGCGTCACGGGGGTGGTCAAGGGCGTCGGGATGATCCATCCCGGCATGGCGACCATGATCGCGCTGGTCCTGACCGACGCGTCGGTCGCCCCCGCGACGCTCGCGGGCTTGCTGCGCCCCGCGGTGGCGTTGTCGTTCGACCAGCTCACCGTGGACGGCGACACCTCCACCAACGACACCGTCTTCGTGCTGGCCTCGGGCGCGTCCGGCGCGGACGAGGTCGCGTCGGGGACGGCCGAGGCCGACCGCTTCGGCTCCGCCCTCGCGGCCGTGTGCCGGTCGCTCGCCCGCCAGCAGGCCGCCGACGGGGAAGGCGCGACGTGCCTGATCACCTGCCGCGTGGCCGGCGCGGCAGATCTCGCCGACGCGCGCGCCGTCTCGCGCGCGGTCGTCGGCAGCAGCCTCCTGAAGGCCGCGGTGCACGGCCGTGACCCCAACTGGGGCCGCGTGGCGGCAGCCGCCGGCGCCGCGCACCGCCCGGACGGCTCCCCGGTGTCGCTGGCGGTTGAGTCGCTGCGCATCGCGGTGTGCGGCACGCCGGTATTTGCCGGCGCCCCGCTGCCGTTCGACGCGGCCGCGGTCAGCGCCGCGATGGCCGCCCCGGAGGTGGTCGTCGACCTGGACCTGGGCCTGGGCCGGGCGGCGGCCGAGGCGTGGGGGTGCGACCTGACCGAGGCGTACGTCCGGGAGAACGCGGAGTACTCGACGTGAGCGGCGCGCGCCGGGAAAGGGCGCCGGACCCGCGGCCCTCCAGGGGGACGCGGGCCACGCCGCCCACGCAGAGCGCGCCGGCCGTGCCGCCCGCCGCGGGCCTGGTCGTGGTGAAGCTGGGCGGCACCACGATCGCCGGCCAGGAGCAGGTCCTGGACCAGCTCGCCGAGCTGGCACGCTCCCGGCCTCTCGTCGTGGTGCACGGGGGCGGCGCCCGCGTCACGTCCTGGCTCGAGCGGCTGGGCGTGGCGACCCGCTTCGAGGAC
>JAJYDP010000538.1 GCA_021777365.1 Chloroflexota bacterium
GCGCTGACGACGACGACCAGCGACGACCCGGTGGCGCGCTCGGCGGCGATGCGTCGGGCGACGTGGCGGATGCGATCGGCGTCGACGAGCGAGGAGCCGCCGTACTTCTGGACGACGAGAGGCATGGCGGGATTGTACCGGGAGTGGGGGGCGTGGCCGTCGCCGGCCGCGGCGGGGGCGGCCGTGCCGGGGGCGGCCGTGCCGAGTTTCCGCCAGATGTCCACCCCCGGAACCGGAGGCGGCTCTGGCGGCGCCCGGGGGGTGTCCCGGCGGCCGTTCCGGGGCGCGAATGATTCGTACGTCGTGCGAAAGGGGGTCGCGGCTCGCGGTATTCGTGGCACTGGCCCGTGCACGGGACTCCAGGACCCGTCGCGCGTTCCCTGGGTGAGAGAGTGGCGGAACGGGTGCGCGAAGGAACCTTGACCGGCTCTTGTTGGCCTCCCGCTACGATTGGCGCCGATGCACCCCTCCAACCGGCCCCCGCGCGCCCGCATCCTGGTGGTCGAGGACGAGGCGCGGCTGCGCGAGCTGCTCCGGCTCTACCTCGAGCGCGCCGGGTACGAGGTCCGCGAGGCGGCGGACGGACGGGCGGCGCTCGACGCGGTCGACGAGGATCCGCCCGATCTGCTGGTCGTGGACCTGATGCTGCCGAAGCTGCAGGGCGAGGCACTGATCCGGGCCATCCGCGAGGACTCGCAGGTACCGATCCTGATCGCGTCGGCCAAGCGGAGCGACGTCGAGCGGATCGCCGGCCTGCGGCTTGGCGCGGACGACTACCTGCCCAAGCCGTTCAACGTGCACGAGCTGGTCGAGCGGGTGAACGCGATCCTCCGCCGGACCGGCACGGGCCTGGGGACCGGCGCGGGAGGTGGCGCGGGGAAGGGCCCGGGAAATGGCCCGGGAACCGGTGCCGGCATCGGGGTTGGCACTGCCGGCTCCGGCCACAGCGCAGTCGCCCGCCTGTCGTTTGCCGCGGGTCGGTTCGAGTTCGAGCCATCGACTCGCGCGTACACCTGCGACGGGGAGCCCGGGAGGTTGACGCCCGCCGAGGCGCGCCTGCTGCTCGCGCTGGTCCGTGCCGCGGGGGCGCCGCTCGACCGGGAGCAGCTCCTCCGGACGGTCGCGGGGCCGCACGCGGAGACATCACGCAACATCGACGTCCACGTCGGCAACCTGCGACGGAAGCTGGGGGACGACCCTGGCGACCCGTGGGCGATCGAGACGATCCCCGACGTGGGCTATCGCTGGCTGGCCCCTGCCGACCGGGAGCCGGTGGAGCGGCCGGGCGTGGGGACGGCCGGCCGGGCGGCCGACCGGGAGCCGGTGGAGCGGCCGGGCGCGGGGGCGACTGATCAACCGGGCGGGCGAGAGGGCGGCGGGCCGGTGGAGCGGCCGGACGGACAAGCCGCGACCGATCCGCGCCGAACCGACCGGGCCCGGGCCTGACCATGGACCGCCTGGGCGTCCGGCTGGCCCTCGCGATCGGCGGAGCCGTCGCCGTCGTGATCGTGGTCGCCGGCATCCTCGTCAACATCCTGGTCGGGTCGCGGTTCTCGCAGTACCTCGCGCAGGAGCAGGCCACCCGCCGCGACCAGGCCGCGGCCCTGGTGGCCGACGCGTACCGGTTGAACGGCTCACTCTCGCTGACGGCCCTCGAGCTCCGGCAGCTGGCGACCGTGGCGGGCGGGCCGGTCGCGATCCTCGATGCATCCGGGCACCTCGTCGAACGGTCGGCCGGGCTCGGCGCAGCGCTCGGGGGGCCGGTCGACAGCTCGCCGATCGTCGTCGGCGGTCAGCCGGTGGGCCGGCTCGACGTTCAGAGCCGGGGGCTCGCGGCCGCCGTCGTGCAGACCGCATCGACCGCGTTCCGCCGTGCGATCGACCAGACGCTGCTGATCGCCGGGCTCGTCGCAGTCGTCGTCAGCGTACTGGTGGCGCTCGCCATGGGCCTGCGCATGACCCGGCCGCTCTCCGACATGGCGGCGGCGACGCACCGGCTGGGCGGCGGTGATCTGACGACCCGCGTCCCCGTGCCCACGGACCGCGAGGGGCACGACCTGGCGCTCGCCTTCAACTCGATGGCGGAGAGCCTGCAGCGCTCGGAGCAGCTCCGGCGGCAGGCGGCGAGTGACCTTGCGCACGAGATCGCCACGCCCGTCACGGTGCTGACGACGCAGCTCGACGCGATGGCCGATGGGGTGGTCCCGGCGACGCCCGGCCAGCTGGCGGCGACGCGCGAGACGGCCGGCGAGGTGGCACGGCTCGTGGGCGACCTGCACGATCTTGCGGCGGCGGAAGGGGCGTCGCTGCTCCGGGCACCCGAGCGGGTGGACCTGCTGGAACTCGCGACCGACTCGGCGGCGGCGGTGCAGGCGCTGTACGGGCAGCAGGAAGTGGCGCTGCTTGGACCGGCGGTGATCGGAGCGGAGCCGGTCCGCGTGGAGGCGGATCCGCGCCAGCTGGGGCGCGCGCTGCAGAACCTGCTGACGAACGCGGCCGTGTATACGCCGGCCGGCGGGACGGTGCGGCTGAGCGTGGCCCGCGAAGGTGCTACTGCCCGCATTCGCGTTGCGGACACCGGGCCCGGGATCCCGCCGGAGCACCAGGCGCGGGTCTTCGAGCGCTTCTACCGTGCCGATCCGGCCCGGGCCCGGCGTCCGGGGCAACCGGGGGGGACGGGGATCGGGCTGACGGTCGCGCGGGAGCTGGCGCGGGCCAACGGGGGAGACGTGCGGATCGAGTCGTCTTCGCCGCAGGGCACGACGTTCGCAATCGAGCTGCCCGCGGTGGGGTGAGGGCGGGCGCGTGGTGAGGGCGGGCGCGAGGCAGGGCGGCAGCGTGGTGAGGGCGGGCGCGAGGCAGGGCGGCAGCGTGCGCTTGCGCACGCCCCACGTGCGATAGCGGGTCGCGCAGCCAGGATTCCCTCTGATGCACACGCGGCGAGCCCTACGCGGGCTCGGCACATCCGTCAGCCATGGTTCGACCCGGCGGCCAGCTCCTCCGCCGCACGAACGCCGGCCCTGTGGGGTCTGCGCACCCGTTCGGGCGTCCCAAGTGGCCGCGTACGGCTCCCCAGGCGTTCGATAGAGACAAACGAGAGGGCGTGGATCGGCTGGACCGGGTCGCGGAGCCACCTGCGGATCATCGTGCCCGTCGCCGGGAACGAGCTCCGGACCAACTCCGCATGGTGGCGCACGCGCCGGCGGTTCGCATCGGTGTCCTCGACGGCAACCCAGGTCGACACGGCACGGGCCGGCCATCCGCGACCCCGGGCGATGGCCGGAGCCAGCCGCCGCCGCTGATCCATGGTCCGCAGCAGGTCCTGGAGGTCGACGATCTGGCTCTTGACCTCGACCACGAGCACGGCGCCGCGGCCGGCATGCCACGCGAGCAGGTCGATCGAACCGCGTTCACCGAACACCGAGAATGAGACCTCCGGGGCGACCGCCCACCCCTCCGCGCGAGGAAACTGGCGCATGACCTCCTGCTGAAGCGCCGCATGCCGCGCATCGAGCAGCCGATCCACCTGACCCCCGCGCCACCGCAGGCCGAGATCGATGTGCGCGTCGAGCGCCGACGCAACGGCCACGACTGAGGTCAGTGACACCTCCCGCAGGTGTCCGCGTTCGATGCGCGACACGGTCCCCCGGGAGACACTCGCGGCGTCGGCCACCTCCAGCTGCGTGCGGCGCGCATGCACCCGCAGCGCCCGGAGACCCGCGCCGAGTCGCTGCTCGTCCACGGACACAGGATGCCCGGCCGGCCTTCACTGCGGATCCCCAGGCGATTGCCGGCGGCTGCACCGGCCGTCGCGCGGGGGGCCGGCGCGATCGGAGCCGGGGCTCGCGCTTGAACCCGGCCCTACTCCGCCTCCACCACGATCGGACCCGCGTTGCGGGGCGCGACCGGCCGGACCCGGCCCGCCAGCCCTCGCTCCGACGCGACGCGCGCCATCGCCTCCCCCGCCGCATCGAGCGTGCGCTCGTCGTCGGCAAAGGCGATCACGCTCGATCCGGCGCCCGACAGGCACGCGCCGAGCGCCCCGGCCTCGCGCGCGGCCGAGACCAGTACCGGCAGCTCCGGATAGACGGCGGCGCGGTATGGCTCGTGCAGCCGGTCCTCGGTCGCGTCGCGCAGCAGCGCGTACCGGCCACTCGTGATCGCGGCGACGGCCAGGGCGGCGCGGCCGACGTTGAAGACGGCGTCGCGGTGCGGCACCTCACGCGGGAGGG
>JAJYDP010000539.1:0-1164 GCA_021777365.1 Chloroflexota bacterium
GAAGACCGAGGAAGAGGACGCCGATCCCGACCAGTACGAGCAGCCCGAGGTCACCCCCGCGGGCGCGGACGGCAGATCCCCGCCCGACTCTCGGCCGGCCGCGTTCGAGGGCGCGTTCGGCGGGAGCTGCGCGCTCGCCGGCGGCGTCGCGTCGCCCGATGGGACCGGAGGTCACGGCGGCAGGAAGCCGAACCGCGCCAGGACCGCCTGCCCAGCCGGACCGGCCAGCCAGGAGAGGAAGCCGGCGGCGGCCGTCGCGTGTGCGGACCCTCTCACGACCGCGCCCGCGTACGTCGCCGGAACATTCGCGGCCGCAGGGATCGGGATCGTGATGACCTTCGAGGAGGTCTTCGCGTCCGTCACGTACACGATCGCGGCGTCTCCCTCGTCGAGTTCGATCTTGGCCAGCACCGCGCGCACATCGTCCTCGTGCGACACGACGTTGGCCGCGTACCGTGCGGCGAAGTCGGCGGGGTATCCCGGCTGGCGGGCGAGGTTCGCGACGACCTGCTGGGCGTACTTCGTGATCGGGACCTGGCTGCCTGCGGCGACGATCCGCAGGCCCGGCCGGGCCAGATCCCCTGGCGTGACCACCCCGGCGGGGTTTGCGAGCGGCGCCACGACCGTGAGCACGTTGCCCGCGAACGGCACCGCCGCCCCGTCCGCGAGTCCCTCGCCCACCAGCGTCTGCGCGTTCACCGTGTCGGCCGACAGGAACACGTCGGCCGGTGCGCCCTGCTCGATCTGCACCCGCAGCGCGGACGACGCGCCCGTGGCGACGGTGAACGACGCCCCCGGGTGGCTCGACTCGTATGCGCGCGTGGTCGCCGCGAGCGCGGTGGTCAGCGACGCTGCCGCGAGGACGGTGAGGTGGGCCGTTCCCGCAGGCGGCCCGGATGGCGAGGGCACCGACCCCGCCTCCGTGGTGCCGCCACAGGCGGCGACCACCATGGTCGCGACGAGGGCCAGGATGGCGAGCGACCTCACCCGCGCCCTCCGCCCGGCGAGGGAACCTCGACGACCACGTTGGTCGCCTTGACCACGCCCACGGCCTCGGCCCCCACGGCCAGCCCCAGCTCGTCGACGGCCTCGGCGGTCATGATGCTCACCACGCGGTGCGGGCCGGCCAGGATCTCCACCACGGCCACGATACCGTCGCGCTGG
>JAJYDP010000539.1:1174-4231 GCA_021777365.1 Chloroflexota bacterium
GTGCGGACTGCGCGACGATCGGCCGGTCCGACGACGCGGCCCGCCGCTCGGCGAGGAGCCGGGTCACCTCCGCCAGCGGCACCAGCCGCTGCCCACCCTCCGAGCGACGCGTCCGGAGCCGCCCCTCCGCCTCCCAGCGACGCAGTGTCTCCACGGAGATCCCGAGCATCTCCGCGGCCAGGCCGATCCGGACGTCGGTCGCCTCCTCGCCCATAGCGAGGGATGATGCGCCAGAGCGCCCTTCCTGTCTAGCAATGAAGCCCTGGCTCGCCGGGTTCGGCCGGGCTGGACGGCCTCTCCGGCGGCCCGGAGCCGGTCCGCGCCCGGACGGCCCGCCGCCAGCGACCCTACGCGATCCGGCGGACCGGCTCCCTGGCCAGCCACGGCCGCGCGAGCACGAAGGCGACCACCACCACCGCCAGCGATGTCGCGCCTCCCGCCCCGAACGACAGTGCGGCCCCGAACTGTGCCGCGAGCGTCCCTGCGAACAGCGCCCCGATCGGGGTCGAGCCCGCGAACACGGTCGTGTAGACGCTGAGGACCCGGCCGCGCAGGCCGTCGGGCACCGCGAGCTGGATCGAGGTATTCGCGGTCGCGGCCATGGCGATGCTCCCGAACCCGACACCGAACATGCAGGCGAGCGCGATCGGCATGGCGTGAACGGCGACGAGGACCGCCTGCAGCAGGCCCAGGATCGCGCCTCCCATCAGCATGACCCGCGGCGAGGAGCGGCCCGCGAACGCGATCGTCAGCGCGGCGACCAGCGAGCCGATCCCGGTGGCTGCCATCAGGAACCCGAAGCCGGTGGCCCCGGCGTGGAGGACGTCGGCGGCGTAGACGGGCACGAGGACGTTGAGGTTCATGCCGAGGGTGGAGACCAGTCCCACCACGCCCACCGCGAGCAGCACCACGGGCGTGGCCCGGACGTAGCGCAGCCCCTCGGCCAGGTCCGCGAGCACCGCCCGGGCGCTCCGCTGGAACCGGTAGCCGCCCCGCGCGTGCAGCTCCGACGTGCGCATCGCGAACAACCCGATGATCACGGCGATGTAACTGACACCGTTGAGGAAGAAACAGCTGGCGATGCCGACCACGCCGATCACCACGCCGGCGATCGCGGGCCCCACGATCCGCGCGGTGTTGAACACCGCCGAGTTCAGGGCCACCGCGTTCACCACGTCGTCCCGTCCCACCATCTCGACCACGAAGGCCTGGCGGGTGGGCATGTCGATGGTGTTCACGCAGCCGAGCAGCAGCGCGAGCACGCCGATGTGCCACGGCTGGACCTGGTGCGTCCAGGTCAGCCAGAACAGCGCCAACGCCAGGATCATCGAGGCCGTCTGCGTGGCGATGATGGTCGTGCGCTTGGGCAGGGCGTCGGCGATGAGCCCGCCGAAGAGCCCGAACACCATGATCGGCAGGAACTGCACCGCCGAGATGACGCCGAGCACGAACGGGTCATGCGTGAGCTGCAGCACCAGCCAGCCCTGGGCGAGCGACTGCATCCAGGTCCCGATCAGCGAGATCAGCTGGCCCGAGAAGAAGAGGCGGAAGTTGCGGTGGCGAAGGGCGACCCCGGCGCGCCGGGCACCGGTAACCGCCCGGGGTCGGGCGGGCCCGGTGGTCGGAAGCATGCGCGAAGCCTACCCCTGTCGGTTCCCGGGCGCGCCAGGTCCGTCGCGCCAGGCGCTCGCTGTCGCCCCCCGTGCGGGTGCCGGCGGGCCGGCCCCGCGGCCAGCGTACGATGTGGCCCGCGTCCGGCACACGGGGAGAACCGTCATGTCCGTCGAGATCCGCCCGTACGGCGCCGAGGACCTGCGCCCGTTTCTGACTGCGGCCGAGATCCCGTTCGCCTACGCGGTCCGGGACGAGGACGTGCGGGACCACGAACGGATCCTGGAGCGCGACCGGTTGCTCTGCGCGTACGACGGGAACGCGATCGTCGGCACGGCCGCGGCGTTCTCGTTTCGCCTCAGCGTGCCCGGGACCGAGCTTCCCGCGGCAGGCGTGACGGAGGTCGGCGTCATCCCCAGCCACCGGCGGCGCGGGATCCTGACCGCGATGATGGCCCGGCTCCTGGACGACATCCGCGCCCGTGGTGAATCGGTGGCGGTGCTCTGGGCGTCCGAGGCGGCGATCTACCCGCGGTTCGGATACGGGCTCGCGACGCTGGACGCCTCGTTCGACCTGCCGGGCGCGGCTCGCGCCTTCCGGCCGGCCCCCGGCGCCGGCGGACGCGTCCGGCTGGTCGACGTCGCCGAGGCGGGCGGCCTGCTGCCGCCGGCCTTCGATGCGGCCAGGGCGGCGCGGCCCGGGTTCGTGAGCCGGACCGGCGCCTGGTGGGAGCTCCAGGTGTTGCGCGACCGCGAGTCGGATCGCGACGGGGCGGGGCCCACGTTCACGGCGGTCGAGGAAGGCGGCGATCGCGCCGAGGGCTACGTGCGCTACCGGATGCGCCACACGTGGGGCGCGCAGGGGCACGAGAACATCCTGGAGGTGCGCGAGCTGATCGCCGACACCTCCCGGGCAGAGCGTGCGCTCTGGCGGTTCGTCCTGGAGATGGACCTCGTGGGGCGGATCCGAGCGCGCCACCAGCCCGTGGACTCGCCGCTGCTCCTGCTGCTCTCGGAGCCGCGGCGCCTCGGGTTCACCATCGGGGACGGGCTGTTCGTCCGGCTCGTCGACGTGGCGCGCGCGCTGTCGGGACGGCGTTACGCGGCGGCCGGCTCGGTGGTGTTCGATGTCTCGGACGCGGGCGCGCCGTGGAACGAGGGACGCTGGAGGCTGACGGTCGACGGCGCAGTGCGGGCGTCATCGGGACCGTCCATGGCCGGCCTGGCGGAGCGGACGGACGACGGGGCCGACATCGGGCTCGACGTGACAGACCTGGGGTCCTGCTACCTGGGCGGGTTCACCTTCGGTGACCTGGTCCGGGCCGGCCGGGCGGTCGAGGGGACGCCGGGCGCGGTGCGCCGCGCGGACGCGCTGTTCGCGGTCGATCGCGCGCCGTGGTGCGCGGAGGTGTTCTGAGCGTCGCTCGCGGATCACGGCGGGCGTTGG
>JAJYDP010000540.1 GCA_021777365.1 Chloroflexota bacterium
GCCCAGCTCGAATCGCTCCCGCCAGAGCAGGCCGCCCACCTGGCCGGGTTCGCCTACATCCTGGCCCGTGTGGCCGCCGCCGACAGCTCGGCGGACCAGGCCGAGGTGCACGAGCTGGAGGCCCTCGTCGCCGACTTCGGTGCCGTACCGGACGCGCTCGCGGTGGTGGTCGTCGAGATCGCGCGCAGCCAGGCGCGGCTGACTGGGGCGACCGAGGACTTCCTGGTCACCCGACGGTTCCGGGAGGTCTCCACGGCCGACGAGCGGGAGCGCCTGCTCCACTGCCTGTTCGCGGTCGCCACGCCGGGCGACCGGGCCATCAGCGCGGCGCAGAACGCCGAGATCCACGAGATCGCGGACGAGCTCGGGTTCACGCTCGACGAGCTCAACGAAGTCCGGCGTGGCTATGCCGACCGCCTGGCGGTGGTGCGTTACGCGCGGGAGGTTGCCCGGGGCAGCTAGAGCGGCCCGCGGCGGAGGCAGGTGGCGCCGGGTGGCGGCGCCGGGCGGGGGCGATCGAGCCCGTCAGTGGCGGCCGGCGGCCAGCATCCCCAGCCATGCCTCCGGCAGGAGCCGCTCAGCGAGCAGCGGCCTGGACCCGGCGGCGAGCCGGCCGGCCTCGCGCCGGCCGGCGACCGTGATCGAGTAGCGCCGCGGGAGGCCCGTCGACGCGGTGAGGTAGCCGTCCTCCTCGAGCTGGTGAAGCAACGGGAACGTCGGCGGGATCTCTCCCAGCCGACTTGCGTACGGCGCAAGCATGTTCAGCGCGTCGAGCCCGCCGATCGGACCGGCATCCGCGACTACGAGGAGGGCGCACAGCCGGATCAGGTCCGACGGGTGCCCGGGGATCGGGGATCGGGGCGGCCGATCGTGCGAGCGGGAAGACGCGCCGGCGGTCGTTCGGGACGGCGCCGCGGGGACCGCGGGAGAGCCGGATGCAGTCATGGTCGGAACCTCCACTGCTGCGTTCGCGATGTCGCCGTCCGGGCAGGTGCACCGGCCGGTGAACCGGAGGTGTCGTGCCCTCAGCCTCGACTGCGGCGCTGAACAGTCGCTGAAGACCCGCCACGAGTCGGGCTGCGCCCCGGTTAAGAGTTCGATGCGGACGTTGCACGGCGCGGCCTCGGCGGGTGCGATACTCCGCGCGATGTCCGGTCCCGCGGCAGGTGCGCCACCTCGCGCCATCGACGGACGCGCCGTTCCACGCGCCGCAGGCGCCGTGGCACGTGAGACGTCCGGCGTCGCGTACCTGCTCCGCCGATCGCCCCGCGCCCGACGGTTGAGGCTCGTCCTGGACGGTAACGGCACCCCGCTCGTCACGCTCCCGGTCCGTGCCCCGATCCGCGCCGCCGACGAGTTCGTGGTCTCACGTCGCGACTGGATCGAGCGACATCGCGAGCGGTACGCGGCGGAGCGTGCGCGCCACGAGTCTCGAGGGCCGCTCGGCGACGGCGGGACACTCGACTACTCGGGCCAGCCCCATCGGCTCGCAGTGCGCGCCGAGCTGGGCGGGCGGAGAGCCAGGGTCGAGCACGACGATTCGGTCGTCCCGACGATCCGCGTCCGGCTGACCCCGGCCGATGAACGGCCGCTGACCCGGATCCTCGAGACGTGGCTCCGGCGGGAGGCACGCGCCGCGGTGGAGCGACGGGTCGCCACCCGGGCGCCGCAGCTCGGCGTCGCGCCGACCGCGGTTTCGATCCGGGACCAGCGCAGCCGGTGGGGCAGCGCGTCGCGCGCAGGCCGGCTCTCGTTCTCCTGGCGCCTGGTGCTGGCGCCGCCCGCGGTCCTCGACTATGTCGTGGTCCACGAGCTGGCGCACCTGGCCGTCTTCGGCCACCCGCCCCGGTTCTGGGAGCTCGTCCGCTCGGTGGTGCCGGAGGCGGACCGCGCGCGCCGCTGGCTGC
The DNA here is from genome assembly GCA_021777365.1 of Chloroflexota bacterium. Next base: position 1,908 of record JAJYDP010000540.1, read on the forward strand.
GCGAGCACGCCCGGGAGCTGCACTGGTCGCTGGAGTAGCGCGCGGCTCGAGCAGCGCCGGACCGGGCAGCGCCGGGCCGGCGCGGGTCCGCGTCGCCTACCGCTCGCGGTGGTACAACCGGTACGCGTACCGGACCCGCGAGCCGTCGACCCTCGCGAGGATCGCTTCAGCGGACCGCTCTCCGAACTCCATGGCCAGCACCCGAGCCAGCGCCTTGCGGGACGGCGCCCGCCACTCGCTCATCACGGTGGTTCCCATGAACCCGTGCGCCGCCCAGAAGTCGTCCAGGCGGTCCGCCAGCCCGGGCTCGTCGGCCGCGTAGCCGAACTCCCGCAGGAACGCGGCGAAGTCGCCCTCCCGCAGATCGTTGTCGACGATCACGATCTGTCCGCCGGGCCGGACCACCCGCAGCGCCTCTGCGATGCCGGGTTCGCAGCTCCGCACGCGCGCGCTCTCCGGGCCGAAGAAGTACGCGAACCGCGAGTGCAGGAGGTCCACCGATGCGTCGCGGAGGGGGATCGCCTCGGCCCCTGCCGCCAGCACGCTGACGTGCGCGCCCACGGCCTCCGGCTCGGCCGCGATCCTGCGGTGCAGCTGGATCAGCATCCGGGGCGCCGGTTCCACCGCGAACACGTGTGCGGCGCGCTGGGCGTAGCGCACCGCGTGGTAGCCACCGCCCGCGCCCACGTCGGCCACCACCAGCCCGTCCATGCCGAGCAGCCGGTCCATGAACGCCTCGATCCGCGCATCGGGATCGGCGATCCGGTTCTCCAGCTCGTAGGTCACCGCGTCGTGGGCGCCGGGGTAGTCGTAGACGAACGTCTCGGTCGGCAGTGGCGTGATGGGCGGGCCGCCGGTCATCTCACCGACCGTAGCGCCGCGCGCGCTGCTGGTACGTCCGCAGGGCCCGCAGGAAGTCGATCTCGCGGAACGCCGGCCAGTACGCGTCGCAGAAGTAGAACTCGCTGTGGGCGCTCTGCCAGGGCAGGAAGCCCGAGAGCCGGACCTCGCCGCTGGTCCGGATGATCAGCTCGGGGTCCGGCCGCCCCGTCGTGTAGAGATGCCGAGAGAGCTGCTCGGCGTCGATCCGTCCGGGCAGCTCGTCTGCCGGCACGCCCTGGCCGACCAGGTCGCGGACGGCTTCCCGGCACGCATCCACGAGCTCGTCGTGACCGCTGTACGCCACGGCGAACGTGGCCAGCGGCCCCTGGCTCGTGGCCGTCGCGGCCTCCGCGGCCTCGATCGCCGCTCGAACCCGGTCGGGGAGCGCCTCGCGCCGCCCGATGACGCGGACGCGCATCGGCGCGGGCCGGCTCCTGCCCCGTCCGGCCAGCCCGGCGAGCCGCTCCGTCACGACGTCGAGCAGCGCCGCCAGCTCCTCCGGCGATCGCTCCATGTTCTCGATCGACAGCGCCCAGAGGGTGACCTCGCTGATGCCGAGCACGCGGCACCAGGCAAGGACCTCGAGGATCTTGTCGGCCCCGCGACGGTGCCCCGCGGCCGGATCCGCCAGCCCTTCCCGCTGGGCCCAGCGGCGGTTGCCGTCCATGATGATCGCCACGTGGCTCGGTCGGGGTCGGGACATCACCTGGCCTCGGAGCCGGTGGGCGTACACGCGGTACACGGGGGCCAGCGCGAGCAACCCGAACCGATGCCGCATGGAGCGGTACAGCGCGGTGGCGCGGGCCGGATTCGTGCCGGGACGTCCGTGGGCCGCACGCGCGCCGGGCGGTCCAGGAACCTCCCTCGAGAGCCTGGACAGATCCATCCGCCGCATCATAGCGGCCGCCGTGCCAGGCCGGCCGGCCCCGGGAGCGGGTGTGCGGACTCCCACCGTTCCACCACGCGGTCGAGCCTGTCGAACGCCACCCCGTCGAGCGATCCCGCCGTCTCGATGAAGCGCTCGAGCATGGCGATCCGGTGCCCGCGTCCGATCGCCTCAGGGTGCATCGTCAGGGTGAGGACGCCGCCGGGCTCGTGCTCGTGCGCGTACCGCAGTTCGGCCGTCCAGATCTCCTCCACCTTCGAGGGTGCCGACAGTGGTCCGACCCCCTGCCGTCCGGGTTCGAAGTGGGGCCAGTCGTCCAGCGACCAGCTGATCGGGACCTCCACCACGCGTCCGGCTTCTCCCAGCCGGGAACCGCGCACGTCGTGGATGTCACCGCGCCGGACCCGGTACAGGTGGACGTCGTCGGCCATCAGCGACGAGTCGTAGGTGAAGCCCAGTTCCTCGACCAGGTCGAGCACGTCCTCGGAGAGCGACCAGTACGGCGCGCGGAAGCCGCGCGGGCACTGGCCCGATGCCGCCGCCACCGCCTC
>JAJYDP010000541.1 GCA_021777365.1 Chloroflexota bacterium
GCCGATGTGGCCGGCCACAACCCGTACGACCTGGGGTACTCGCGACGCAAGCTGCTGGCGATCGCCTCGATCCTGGCGATGGGCACGCCGGTGGTTGTCCTGGACGAGCCGACCACGGGGCAGGACGCGCGGGGGGTGGCGCGGGTGCGGGCGATCATCGAGCGGTTGTCGGCCGAGGGGCGCACGGTGATCACGATCAGCCACGACATGCGCTTCGTGGCGGAGACCTCACGCCGGGTGGTGGTGATGCGGGCCGGGCGGATCGTGCTCGACGGGACGCCGGCCGAGGTGTTCGCGGAGTCGAACTGGCCGGCGCTGGCGTCGACGTACCTGGAGCCGACGCTGCCGGCGCGGGTGGGGGCTCGGCTGGGACTGGGAAGCACACCGACGGAGTCGGGGCTGGTGGAGGCGATGAGGTCGCAGGTGGTCAACCGAATGCAGGACTAGACTGTGTCATCGCCGAATGTCGGCGATGCGCCGCGTGGTCTCCCCTTCTCGGACCTGCGCCTGCGTTTTCCAGCTCGGGAAGCGGAGAGGAAGGTCAACATGACCACCGGTACCGTCAAGAAGGTCGTCGCCGACCGCGGCTTCGGCTTCATCACGGCCGAGGACGGCAAGGAGTACTTCTTCCATCGGAGCGCCGTCGAGCAGTCGCTCGACTTCGACCGGCTGGCGGGAGGCGAGCGGGTCGTGTTCGAGGTCGAGCCGAGCCCGCGGGGACCGCGCGCGACCCACGTCCGCGGGGCCAACGACTGACGCTGGACGGGCATCCAGGACCATGCACTGGCAACGATCGGGACCGCCGCGAAAGCCGGAGCCGGCCGGGGCCGACGGGATGCCGCTCGTCAAGCACGTGATCGAGGAGTACCGGCACCGGATGCGCCAGGTGACCTGCACGTGCGGCTGGCAGGGCAGCAGCATCGACAGCGATCCGACCGGCTGGAAGGCGCACCTGGCGGAGACGCGGCGGCCGCGGAGTTGACCTGCCGCCGGGAGTCGCGGGCCGAGGTGGCGTTCAGCTGCTCTTCAGTGTTCCGCGCCAGGATACGCAGGTAGTCGCCGGAAACGCCGAGCGACAACGTCGAATCCATGGTGACACCGAATGATGTACTGGGGTTGGCACGTCGGCCCGGGTGGCTGGGTCGGCGGACTCATCGGAATGCTGATCTGGCTCGTCGTCATCGGACTCTTCATCCTGGTGGTGGTGCGCCTGCTCTCCGGGTCGAGGGCATCGGACCGCTACTGGGGGCCACCGACCCGGCCGGATGACCCGGAGGAGATCCTCCGGGCGCGGTTCGCCCGAGGTGAGATCGCGCCCGACGAGTACGAGCAGCGGCTCGAGGTCCTGAGGCGCACGCGGCCGCCGCAACCGCCGCAGAAGTAGCCGCGCGACCGGGGGGGCAGGCCGGCACACACGGCCGCCGCAACCGCCACCCCTGCCCCACCGGCGCCAAGGCGGCCCCAAAGGCGCCCCACCGGCGCCAAGGCGCCCGGAAGCATCCCGCGCTCCATGGGATGATCGGCGCGTATGGAGCCCCTCGCCTTCGTCGCCGGTGCGCTCTGCATCGCGCTCAGCTGGCGCGGCTGGCGGTCGGCCCGCTCGCGAGGATGGTGACGCTCACCTCCGCGTCCAGCGGGCTGGGCGTCGTCGCCCTCGTGAGCACCACGATCCACGGCGTGTCGCGCGCGCAGGCGGAGCTGGCCAGGCGGGTTGTGGGCCACTTCGTCGAGGGCATCGGCAACTTCATCGGCCTGCGGCACGAGGGACCCGGGGTGGCCCTCGCAGACTTCGCCGAGGCACACCGCCGCATGGCAACCGCCGGCTACGACCCGGAGCCGATCGACGCGGCGTGGGCGGCCTTCGAGCAGACGCGCGCGGCCTGCTCCGGCCGGCTCGAGGCGCTGGCGGAGTACTGGGCCGTGCCCGCGGCGCGGTGGGTCGAGGAGCACGCGGCGACCGGGGCGACCGGGGCGACCGTGCACGGGCTTCCGGCCGCCGCGCACCATCACGACGAGGCGGGGCGGATCGGCACCGACGCTGCGGAAGCGCAGCCGGCAGCCGGCCTGCGCGACGGCCGCGGCACCGACCAGTGACCGGGACCACCATCGCGATTCTCGGTGGACTCGGCGCGGCCATCTGCTGGACCGTCACCACGATGTCGTCGGCGGAGGCCAGCCGGCTGATCGGCGCCCGGCTCACGCTTGCCTGGGTCATGACGATCGGCCTCGTCATCGTGGCGCCGTTCGTGCTCACCGAGCCCGCGACCCTCGATCCACGCTCCGCGTTCTGGCTCTTCCTGGTCGGTGCCGGCAACGTCGCGGGGCTCCTGCTCGAATACGCGGGGCTGCGGCTGGGCCGGGTGGGCGTGGTCGCACCCATCGCCTCGGCCGAAGGGGCCGTCGCTGCGGTCATCGCCGCCATCGCCGGGGAAGCCATCGCGCCGGCCGTCGGCGGCTCGCTCGCGCTGATCGCCGGCGGAATCGTCCTGGCGGCCGGGCTCGATCCGTCCTCGAAGCCGAAGGAGGGCGAGCGCACGGCCCGGCTGGTGCCCGCGCTGCTCGGGTTCGGTGCGGCCCTCGCGTTCGGGACCGTGCTGTTCTCGGCCGGGCAGGTCAGTGCAGACCTCCCGATCGCCTGGGTCGTCCTCCCGGCGCGCCTCGTCGGGTGCGTGTTCATCGCGCTTCCGCTGCTGTTCACGCGCAGGCTGCGACTCACGCGGCGTGCGGCGCCGTTCGTCACGGCCTCGGGCGCCATGGAGGTGGTGGGCTTCGCCATCTACACCGTCGCGTCTGAGCACGGGATCGCCATCGCGTCCGTCCTGGGCTCCGAGTTCGCGGCCATCGCCGCCGTTGCCGCGTGGGTGTTGTTCCGCGAGCGGCTCAGTCGCGTCCAGGTCGCGGGCGTCGGAGCGATTGCCGTGGGCGTGGCGCTGCTCGCGGCCTTCCGCGCCTGAGGACCGGCGACTGGCGCCCCCTGGCCGCCGTCCCGGCCCCCCAGCGGGCTCGCCGTCCCGTCCCGGCCCCCCAGCGGGCTCGCCGTCCCGTCCCGGCCCCCCCAGCGGGCTCGCCGTCCCGTCCCGGCCCCCCACGGGCCGGCGATACTTTGTATCGCACTGTGCCCGACCCGCCCACATGGGAGGTCGAGGGCGCGGAGGCTGCGCGTGCGGAGATCAGGCGTGCTGCGGCGGTTGTCCACAGCGCGGCGGTTGAACTGGTGACACGGGTGGCTCCCGACGCGATACTTTGTATAGTCATTCGCCGGGACCCTTCCGGCGGGGAGGACCCCGCCCAGGTCGCCTGCCGACCCCCCCCGCCCAGAACCGCAGCTCACCCCGCCTCGCCGGCGCGGTCGTGCCGTTTCGCATTCCGCCGATGGGAGGGCCCAGGATGCTTCCTTACTCGCTCGCGCGGGTCAACACGGTGCTGATGCTGCATGCGGCCGCCCCGCTCTCAACCGCGGACCTCGCGCGTTCAGCGGAGCTTGCATATGCGCCGGCCGAGTCGGCGCTTGCCACCCTCGAGAAGCGGGGCCTCGTCCGGCGCACGCGCCGGGCCGGCCGTGACAGGTTTGGCCCGAACCCCGACAGCCTCCACTACCCGATGGCCTACGCGACCGCCCTGGTCGACCTCCCGGTGGCGGAAGCACTCCGTGGCGACCGCGCCTCCGCGGTATACGCGTACGGTCCGATCACGGAGCCCGGCAGCGTGACGACCCACGGCGATCTCGACCTGCTCGTCGTCGGTGAGATCGACGACCCGGGTGGGTTGATGGCGCGGCTCGCCCTCATGGGGAGGCGCCTCGGACGCCTGGTCGTCCCGCTGATCCTGACGTACGACCAGCTCGACCAGGCAAGGCGACACGGCGACGGGCACGTCGCGGCGGCGCTGGGCGGCGTGCGGATCCTGAAGGCCATGCCGGCGGATCGGCTGCCGGATCCGGGCTAGTCGTCGATCTCGAGCTGGACCTCGGTCACCGCGCCGTCTCGGATCCGCCACGCCCGCACCACCGGCGCGTCCATGTCGGCCAGCGAGCAGAGCAGGTAGAGCGCATCGGGGTAGAACGCGAGCCCGATGTCGGTCGGCGACGGTTCCGCGGGCGACCGGACGTGCGAGTGGAAGATCCCCCAGGTGGCCTGGTCGGCGTCGTCGAGCGCAAGCATCAGCCGGAGCTGCTCCCCTGGATCGATCAGGTAGCGGTATGGCGAGGCCGCGGCGTTCGCGAGGC